>JAOPWI010000228.1 GCA_025965755.1 Frankiales bacterium
TCTAGCGGACCTGCACCAGGCCGCCGCGGCTCTGCGTGCCGACGCTGGTGCTGCTCAGGTCGTACCGGGCGAAGAAGCGGAAGTCGCTGCCCGGGCGGAACGTGGCGTAGGCCAGGCCGCTGGCGTCGGTCACGAGCGTGCGGCTCAGGACGAAGCCGGCGGCACCGCGGGCCCGGGTGTAGAGGCTGACGCGCTGGCCGCTGACGGACGAGCCGTCGCTGCGGACCAGCCGGACGCCGACCTGCACGACCGTGCCGCGGCGGACCGCGGTGCTGGCCGGGCTGACGCGCAGCCCGAAGCCGGGGGCGACGACGGCGGTCGAGGTGCACCCGGTCTGGTCGCTGCCCGGCAGGGAGGTGCAGCGGAACAGCGACGGGTTGAGCACCGACGGCGCCTGGCGCAGCGCGGAGGCGGCCTCGTAGTCCGACGCGAGGCCGAGCAGCTTCGGCTCCTCGTACGCCCTGGCCAGCAGCGCGATGCTGAACGGGCGCCGGTTGCTGGCCGCGTCACCGCTGACCGAGCCGGCGCCCTGGCCGCTGGTGTAGCCGGCCGGAACCATGACGGTCGGGTAGCCGGCCCGCGCCCCGATGCCGGCGCTGCCGGAGCCGGTGTAGAGCAGCGCGGTGTAGTCGTCGCTGGGGTCGTTCGGCGTGCCGTTCTGCAGGGTGGCGTCCAGCCGGCCCCTGGACTCGGCGATCTCCCGGTTGCGCAGGACCGCGGCGGCGTCGGCGTCGCGCTCGGTGTCGGTGCGCTGAGCCTGCAGGGCCAGCACCTGGCCGAACTTGAGGGCCTCCCGGGCATGCGCCTCGTTGTAGGCGATGACATCGGCCAGCGTCCTGATCGGGAAGCTGGGCGCGGTGCGGGTGCGCAGGTAGGCGTTCAGGTCGCGCTTGAACTCGTACGCCAGGGTGCTGGCGGTGCCGGTGGCCGGCGCTGCGCTCGCCGGGGCCGGAGCCAGCGGCACGTTCTCGACCACGGTCGCGCCCTGGGCGCGCAACGTCGCGAGGGCGCGGGAGTAGAGCACGAAGGCGTCGGTCGGTGCGACCGCCGTGGTGCCGCTGCCGGTGACGACCGTCTGGGTCGCCGGCGACGGCGCCTGGCCGGCGATGACGCCGATGCGGGCGCCCTGCAGGGCGGTCGTGGACAGGTCGCGCAGGAAGTCGTGGCCGGCCAGCGGGTTGTTGGCCGTCGCGCTGTCGCTCGGGTCGATGCCGGTGATGCCGTTGAGCAGCGTGGCGGCGTCGGCCACCGTCTTGACCATCGGGCCGGCGGTGTCCTGGCTGGCCGCGATCGGAATGATGCCGGTGCGCGAGACCAGGCCCACGGTCGGCTTGATGCCGACGAGGGAGTTGGCGTTGGCCGGCGACAGGATCGAGCCGGACGTCTCGGTGCCGATGGTCAGCGGCGCGAGACCGACCGACGCGGCGACGCCGGAGCCGGCGCTCGAGCCGCTCGGGGTCTGGCTGACGTCGTAGGCGTTGAGGACCTGGCCGCCCAGCGAGCTGTAGCCCGACGGCATGCCGCTCGTGAGGTAGTTCGCGAACTCGGTGAGCTTGGTCTTGCCGAGGATGACCGCGCCGGCCGCGCGCAGGCTGGTGACGAGCGGCGCGTCCGCGACCGCGATGTTGCCGGCGAGCGCGACCGAGCCGGCCGTGGTCGGCAGCCCCTTGATGTCGACGTTGTCCTTGATCAGCACCGGGATCCCCAGCAGCGGGCCGGTGGACCCGGACCGGCGCTTGGCGTCGGCGGCCGCGGCCTCCTGGAGGGCGTCGGGGTTGACGAGCTGAACGGCGTTCAGGTGCGGGCCGTCGACGGACAGCGCCCTGATGCGCTCGACGTAGGCCCGGGTGAGGGCGACGCTGGTGCTCGAGCCGTTCACCATGCGCGCGGTGAGCTGCGCGGCGGTGGCGGTCTCGAGGTCCAGAGGCACCGTGGAGGTGCCGGCGGCGGAGGCAGGGGGAAGGGGGAGTGCCGCGGCGGTCGCCGCCGCCAGGCACAGGCAGATGAGGGTGCGCGCGGTGCGCTGCCGCGTGCCGGTCGTGGTGAGGATGGTTCGCCTCCGGGCGGGTGGGGTGGGGTGGGAACCCCCACATCAGCACCCGGAACGCCGCGGGCGGGCCCGCGCAACTCGCTGGCAACCGGGATGTGACACCCGGTCCCACGGGCTGGGACGCGGCCCTCGGGCGCGCGCAGGAACGGGCCGCACCGGCACCGGAATCGCCGGTGCGGGGGCCGGTCCGCTTACGCCGGGACCACCACCAGCGCCACGCCGGCCACGACCTCCTCGCCGGCCTGCCCGCCGGGAACCGCGATCGTCGCGCCCACGACGCCGGCCTGCGCCCGGTCCGGCTCCGGAACGAACCGGACCGTCTGCGCGCCGCCGTCCAGGGTCAGCCGGAGGTCGCCGGCGCCCGCAGCGGGGGAGGGCACGCCGATCAGCGCGGCCCACCGCCGGGCGACCTGCTCCGGGTCGTCGACGGCGACCACGACCTCCCGCAGCCCGCCGGTCGCCTCCGGAGTCCGCTGGGTCCAGGCGTCGCCGCCCCAGCACCACGACCCGGCAGGCGTCATCTCGTCGAGCGCCAGCAGCGTGCCGCCCACGTCGCGCGGGTGCAGGTGCAGGTCGACCGCGTCCTCGCGCAGCCCCTCGTGCACCAGCCGCACGCCCTGCTCGGCGATCCGCGCGCGGGCCGCCGCCGCGTCGGCGACCTCGGCCATGAGCATGTAGCCGCCCGGGCCGCCGCGGCGCTCCAGGAAGCGGCCGACCGCGGTGCCGTCCTGCTGCGGCGCGATGACCTCCACGAAGCTCGAGCCGACGTTGAGCACCGCGTTGACCAGCCCGAAGTGGGCGATGCCCTCGTCGAGGTAGGGGTCCGGTGCCCGCAGCAGGTGCTGCAGGCGGGCGACGACCGACAGGTCGGCGGAGGCGAGCACGAGCTGGCGCAGGCGGGGCAGCGGCCCGTACGGCGTCGTCACCTCAGGCCTGCTGCAGGGCGCGGGTGCGGACCGGCAGCTGCTCCCAGCCGCGCAGCACGCGGGTGGTCCGGCGGCGGCCCGGGCCGGCGAGCGCCAGGTCCGGGTAGCGGTCGAACAGCGAGCGCAACCCGATCTCGCCCTCCAGCCGGGCCAGCGCCGCGCCGACGCAGATGTGCCGGCCGGCCGAGAACGTCAGGTGGTCGCGGGCGTTCTTGCGCCGCACGAGGAACCGGGTCGGGTCGGCGAAGACGCCGGGATCGCGGTTGGCGCCGCCGAGATAGGTGATGACGAGACTGCCCTTGCGCAGCCGCTGCCCGGCCACCTCGGTGTCCCTGTCGGCGAAGCGGCCGGTCAGCTGCACCGGTCCCTCCAGGCGCAGCGCCTCCTCGACCGCGTTGGGCCACAGCGACGGGTCCTCGCGCAGCACCGCGAGCTGGTCGGGGCACTCCAGCAGCATCACGGTGGCGCTGCCCAGCAGGTTCACCGTGGTCTCGAACCCGGCGGCGAGCAGCAGCCCGGCGGTGGCCCGCAGCTCCGCGTCGTTCAGGCGCTGCCCCTCGTCCTCGAGCTGCACCAGCCGGCTCAGCAGGTTGTCGCCGGGGTTGCGCCGCAGATGCTCGAGGTGGTTGCCGAGCCACGCCTGGAAGCCGTGGATCGCCGCATCGACTCGCCGGTAGTCGCGGTAGGTCAGCCCGACGTCCAGAGCCGGCGCGCCCTCGTGGCCGAAGCGCAGGACGGTCGCGTGGTCCTCAGCCGGCACGCCGAGCACCTCGCTGATGACGGCGACGGGGAGCAGCGTGGCGTACGACTGCACCAGGTCGACCGGGTCCCGCCCGGCCATCCGGTCCAGCAGGTCGTCGGCGATCTCCTGCGTGCGGGTGCGCAGGCCCTCGACCGCCTTGGGCGTGAAGACCTTGCTGACCAGCCGCCGGTACTTGGTGTGCTCCGGCGGGTTGACCGCCAGCATGGACGGCGGGTCGATGGGTCCCAGCGAGGCGGGGTCGCGCGCCCACGCGACGATCCTGCCGAGCGGGCCGGGCAGGAAGTCCTCGTCCGGCCCGACCCGGAAGTCGTCGCTGCGCAGCACGTCCTGGCAGACGTCGTACGACGCGGTGATGCTGGCCAGGCTGCCCTGCACGAGCCGGCCACGGGCGCGCACCTGCTCGTAGTACGGGAACGGGTCGGCGCGGTAGCGATCGTCGTTCATGAAGGTCGCGTGCAGGTCGCCCCGCCTGGCCGCCCGGGCTCCGGCGGCCCGCACCACGCCGTGCATGAGGGCCCAGCGGGTCAGCCGGCGCACGGGGACCCCCGGATGCGCGCGTGCCGTGCCGGTCGTCTCGGGCATGCCGCGCTCCTCGGTCCGTCGGAACGCGACCGTAACGCGATCACCCCTTCCCGCGCGCCCCCCCTGCGCGGTAGCCGCGGCGCCGCGGTGCGCCCGCCGTCGCCGGCGGAGCGACCCGCCTCAGCGGCTGGCGATCACCTTGCGGAAGAAGTCGACCAGGCCGTCGACGTGGGCGTCGAAGGTGAACTCATCCCGCTGCGCCCAGACGCTGTCGCGCAGCCCGTCCATCAGCGGCCGGTCGCGCAGCTGGGCGACGAGGTCGGCCGGCTCCCGCCAGAAGACGCCCAACCGCCGCTCCCGGCTGAGCGTCTGGGTGGCCACGATGGAGCCGGCGTTGTCGCGCTGGATGCTCGGCACGCCGGCCGCGGCCAGCGTGGCGATCCGCGCCGGGTAGTTGAGGTCGTCCCAGGTCGCCGCGTGCAGGTCGCCGAGGTTGCTGCTGGTGAAGTCGTGCAGCCAGCCGGCGTCGTACTGCGACAGCTCGCTCACCCAGTCCTGCTGGGCCACCTGCGGGTGCAGGTGGAAGCGGTCGCCGGCCTCGCGGCGCACCGCGTCGACCCAGTCGCGCCGCTGGGCGGCGGCCTTCTCCCCGTACAGGTGCAGGTGCACCCCGGCCCGCGCGAGCGCCCCGACGGCCTCCGGCGACGGACCGAGCGGGCGTCCCGGGATCACCGTGTGCAGGTCGCCGTCGCCGTCGGACAGCAGCGGGGAGCGCTCGCCGGCGAGCCCCTCCGCCTTGGGCAGGTCGCCGTCCAGGACGTGCCGCAGCCCGTGCCGCGACGCCGGCACGGTGACGCCGAACCACTCGAGCAGCTCCGGGCTGGAGTAGATCTGCCCGTCGGTGCGGGTGTGCAGGTCGACCAGCATCGGCCAGTGCCCGTGCAGGAAGGAGAACGACGGGCCCTCCTTGAAGTGCCACACGAACGGCAGGCCCAGGCCGGCGGTCAGCACGTCGTGCACGAACGGCACGGCCTGCCAGTTGAGCAGCCCGTAGACCAGGTCCGGCTGCAGGTCGCGCACGGCCGCACGCCACCGCTCGCGGGGCACCTCGGCGACGTGGCCGAAGGGCAGCGGGCCGACCGTGTTGAACCAGACCGGCGTGTCGGTCCACAGCCCGTGCAGCTCGTGCCCCCGCTCGGAGAGCGCCAGAATGCGCTCGGGGTTGTGCGCGAGCTCGCCCACCAGCAGGATGCGCAGCCCGTCCGCGGCCCGCGGGGTCGCCGGCCGCTCGCGGAACCGCCGGTAGTGCGCCACCTCGTCGTGCAGCGAGCCCACCGTCGACTGGAGCCGCAGCGGGTGCTGCACCCGGTAGCGCACGCGGTAGGGGTTGAGCCCGCCCCACGGCTCCCGCAGCACAGCCGACCGCTGTCCCTTGTGGTGGCGCCAGGTGCAGGTCACCTGCCCGGTGAGGACCGGGTCCCGGCCGTCGAGCAGCCGGTTCCAGAGCATGCGGTCCAGGTCGTCGGTGGTGAGCTGGTAGCGCTCCAGCCACCGCTGGTCGGTGCGCCGGTGCATGACCTGCACGAGCTGCAACGGCTCGCCGGGGATGCGCCCGGGCGCCGACCGCTCCACGTCGCTGTAGCGGACCCCGGCCACCGCGAGCGGCGCGTCGGGCGCGTCCTCGAGCGCCTGCGCGAGGGTGGCCAGGTGGTCGCGCCGGATGACGTCGTCGCTGGGCAGGTAGGCGATCAGCTCGCCGGTGGCCAGGTCCAGCCCGGTGTTGAGCGCGGCGCCGAGACCGCGGTTGCCGTCGTGGCGGACCAGGCGTACGCGCGGATCGTCCGCCGCCTCGCCGAGCGCGGCGGCCACGTCGCCGGGGGAGCCGTCGTCGACGACCAGCAGCTCCCAGTCGGTCAGCGTCTGCCGGAGCAGCGCGTCGACCGCGCCGGGCACGAAGGCCTCCTGGTCGTACGTCGGCATGACGACCGAGACGCGTGTCATGCGACGGCGCTACCCACTTCGCGCCCGGGCTAGGCGGCGCGCGCCGTGCACGCGCGGCAGGCGCCGGGGAGCAGGAGCGGACCACCGTGAGCAGCGGCGGTCGCCGTCCGCCGGCCGGGGGGCGGCGGCCCGTTCAGCGGCGGGCGAGCCCGGTCAGCACCACCTCGGACATCCACCGCGGCGCCCAGGTGAACAGCATGAACGGCGTGTTGCGCCTCGGAACGACGACGTGCGGGCCGCCGGCCTCGATCTGGTCGCAGGTCGCCCGGGCCACCTCCTGCGGCTCCACCTCGCGGGTCAGGCGCAGGCGTACCAGCCGGCGCAGCGCCGCGCCGGACAGCGGCTCGGCCTGGATGTCGGCGTACATGCCGGTCCGCACCGGACCCGGCTCCACCAGGGTCAGCCCGACACCGCTGCCCTTGAGCTCGGTGCGCAGCACGCCCGCGAGCTGGGACAGCCCGCCCTTGCTGGCGCAGTAGGCCGCCAGGCCCGGAGCGACCACGGTGGAGAATCCGGACGAGAACACCACGACGTGGCCCTCGCCCCGGGCGACCATGTCCGGGAGCACCTGGCGCGTCAGCTCGGCGCCCGCGGTCAGGTTGACCGTGAGCAGCTCCTCCAGGTCGTCGGCGGACAGCGTCAGGAACGAGCCGGCCGCGTCCAGGCTCGCGACGTTGACCAGCACGTCCACCGGGCCCTGCTCGGCCTGCGCCCTCGCGATGAGCCCGCGGCGGGTGTCCCGGTCGCCGAGGTCGGCCGGCAGCGCGCGCCCACCGGTCTGCGCCGCCAGCGCCTCGAGCGGGGCGGCGCTGCGGGCGACCAGGGTCAGCCGGGCTCCGCGCCGGGCCGCCTCGCGGGCGACCTCCGCGCCGATGCCCCGGGAGGCGCCGGTGACCAGGACGTGGGCGTCGGACAGCTGCAAGGGGGGCTCCTCGTGGGGTGGTGGTCGGCTCCTGCCCCACCAGGATCGCGGCCACGCCGGGCGTCGGGGGTCAGGGGCGCGGGCGGCGGGCGTGGTGGGCACCGGGGGCGCACGGCAGGCACGTCCCCTGCGGGCTCACGCGCCGCGCTCCAGGTCGAGCAGCCACTGCTTGCGCTGCACGCCCCCCGCGTAGCCGGTCAGCGACCCGTCCGCGCCCACCACCCGGTGGCACGGCACGACGAGGCAGACCGGGTTGCGCCCGTTGGCCGCGCCGACCGCACGCACCGCGGTCGGCCGGCCCACCGCGGCCGCCAGCTCGGCGTAGGTGCACGTGGCGCCGTACGGCACCTCGCGCAGCGCCGCCCAGACGCTCGCCTGGAACGGCGTGCCGCCGGCGGCCATCGGCAGGTGGAACTCCGTGAGCTCGCGGGCGAAGTAGGCGGTCAGCTGGGCGCGCACCTCGGGCAGGACGCCGTCGGCACGCGCCCCGAAGGTGGCCGCGGCCGGCAGGTGGCGCTGCCCGTCCATGAACAGGCCGGCCAGCACGCCGTCCTCGGCGACCAGCGTCAGCCGCCCCACCGGGCTGTCCACGACGGTGTGGGCTCTCATGCGCGCTCTCGACGACAGCGGCTGCCGGCCGGACCCTGCCGCTGCCGCTGCTCGTCCACGTGCCCAGGGTAGGTGTCCCACGGCACAGGTCTGCCGGCCTCGCGACACGGCGGTGCGCCGATACCGTGCGCAGGTGCCCCGCCTGCTGGTGATCCAGCCCCACGACAGCTGCCCGGTCGACCGCTTCGGGACCTGGCTGGAGCAGGCCGGCGTGCGGCTCGAGACCTGCCGCCCGTACGCCGGGGAGCCCGTCCCCGAGCGGGTCACCCAGGACGGGTTGCTGGTGCTCGGCGGGCGCATGGGGGCCAACGACGACGCGGAGCTCGCCTGGCTCGGGCCGGTCAAGGCGCTGATGCGGCGCGCTGTCGAGGACCGGGTGCCGACCCTGGGGATCTGCCTCGGCGCGCAGCTGCTGGCCGCGGCCTGCGGCGGCCGGGTCGAGGTCGGCTCGGGGGGCATCGAGGCAGGCGTCGTCGACGTCCAGTGGCGGCCCGAGGCTGCGGCGGACCCGCTGGTCGGCGGCCTGCCCGGCCCGTTCGCCGGGCCCAGCATGCACCTGGACGCGGTCGTCGAGCTGCCGGCCGGGGCGACCTGGCTGGGCCAGACGTCGGCCTACCCGCACCAGGCCTTCCGCGTCGGCACCGCCGCGTGGGGGGTGCAGTTCCACCCGGAGGTCTCGCTGGCGACCTACCGGACCTGGGCCGACCACCACGAGGGCGACTGGCAGCGCTGGCAGCTGGACGGCGCCGAGGTCGTCGACCAGCTCGTCCGCCGCTCGGACGACGTGGCCCGCGGCGCGCAGGCGCTGGCCACCCGGTTCGCCGGGCTGCTGCGGGAGCACGCCGCGGCCTGAGGCAGCGCGGTCCGAGACGCCGGCGCCGGTCTCAGCCCCGGCGCCTGGCGGTCAGCGCGCGAAAGGCCGCGCCCATGAGCCCGGTCAGCAGCAGCGAGCTGCCGGCCAGGCCGCCGGCGCCGCGGGGAACGGGAACACCGTGCTGGTGGTCGTCCACGGAGCCGACCGGCGCGCCGGCGAGCAGCCGGGTCACCGTGGCCGGCGACGCGGGCGAGACGGCCTGAGCTCGGCCGGCCGCGTCGAAGACGACCTGCACCACGGTGCCGTGGCCGGCATCGTCGCGGGCGCAGTAGACGTACGCCGCGCCCTCGCGGTCGGCCGGCTGGCCGACGGCCCGCAGAAAGCCCTCGACGTTTCGGCCGAGCGCGGCGTGCAGGTCCTCCAGCTGGGGCATCGCGCCGTCCGTCACGCACGAGTTGCCGCCGTAGACGGCCCGCTCCCACAGCCCGAGATAGGACTCGGCGCCGTGGAGCATGTCCCGGGTGATCGCGGCGCCGCCGCCCAGGGCCTGCTGCGTGTCGTCGGCGGCCAGGCGCAGCTCGCGGAACCAGTCGGCGAACAGCCCGTAGTGGGCGACGCCGTCGGTCGTGATGTCGTACGTGCGCAGGCCGCTGCGCTGCTGGCGCAGGGTCACGCCGCCGATCGGCGCCGGCCAGCCCGACGCCGGATAGGTCAGCGGCGTCTTCGCCGCGGTGCGGGGCCCCGGCTGGCCGCCGAGGCCGTTGGTGTCGGCGCCGTAGCCCATGCCGAAGTCGTAGCCGGCCGGTGCGTTGTCGGCGGCGAAGCGTCGGTGCTGGGCCCAGCGGCCGGCGAAGGTGTCGGCGTCGGCGGTGCGCGGGGCGACCACGCCGTTCAGCCGGTAGATGCGCTGGTAGACCGTGTCGTTGGCCCAGCTGTGGCTGGACATGACGGCGGGCAGCGCGGGCGCCCGGCCGGCCTTTTTCGCCGCCGCCAGCTCGGCCGGAAGGATCTGCTGCTCCACCAGGTCGAGCGCCTGGCGCTGCGCCAGGGCGCTCATGTGGTCCGGGTCGAACACCATGCCCTTGGCGATCATGCCGGTGATCAGGTGCTTGCCCAGCGGCGTGAGGCCGCGGGCGTTGCAGTGCGGGCCGGGCGGGTAGAGGGGCGCGGCGTAGCCCCGGGTCACGCCGCCGAACTGCTCGAGCACCCGCCCGGCGAGCACGTCGACCGGCTCGGCGCCCTCGGGCGTGCCGTCGGCGACGTGGGGCTGGGTCCTGTCGTGCTCGTGGGAGTGCGCCGGCTCGGCCGGGCAGCTGCGCATGTCCCAGAAGTGGCCGGTGACGTAGCGGTTGCCGGTGTTGACCACGACGCCGGTGCTGCCGCCGTCGCCCGTGACGCCGGACAGGGCGTTGTCGAACTTGTTGACCAGCTCCATCTGGCGCACGCCCATGTCGAACACCTCCTGCAGGCGCTGGTCGATCTGCGCCTGGGTGCACTGCGGCACGTCCAGGACCTCGCCGCAGTCGAACAGCACGGACACCTCGATGCCCAGAACGATCGCCAGCCGGCCGGCGTTGATCGTCTTCCGCGCCTGCGCCGGGGTCGAGACGATCCGCAGCCAGCCCTCGCCCGGGCCGCCGGATTGCGCGTCGACGTAGTCCTGGAGCTCGTACAGCCGCTGCGCCTGCAGGCGCACGCCGTCCATCTCGTTGCAGGAGTTCTTCTTGACCGGAAACAGCTGGCACAGGGCCGTGTTGTCGACCAGCAGGTTCGTCGTCAGCCGCAGGCCGCCCAGATAGGCGCGCTCCAGCCACCGCCAGTAGTACTGCTCGTGCGTGAGCGTGTCGTGCTGGGGCCAGTAGCCGAACGTGGGCCAGCCGACCGGGTCGTACGCCGTCACCGGCTCCTGCGGGCTCTTGCCGGCCAGGCCGACCTCGAGCGCGCCGTTGTAGACGTTGCCGTCCTCGGTGCAGTTGCCGAGCGCGTACTCCACGCCGTACGGGTGCCACGGCTGCCCGCAGCGCAGCTCGCCGCCGAGGAACTCATACGCCATGCCGTGGACGTGCGCCTCGAAGAAGCCCTGCACGGGCTGCGCCGGGCTGCCCTTGACCGGGGCCGGCTCGCCGCTGGCGCCGGTCTCGATCTCCGGCCAGGTCGCACACCTGCGGCCGTTGGCGTCGGCGTCCCGGGGGTTGTCGTCGGGAACGTGGCGCAGCAGCAGCGGCGTGCCGGCGCCGAGCGTGAGCGTCCCGCTGTCGGCGACGGTCAGCGATCCACCGCGGGACGGCAGGGACAGGACGTACGCCTGGCCGCTGCGCCGGGCGTCCGGCTTGGCCCCCGCGGCGACGACGCGCCACTCGGCGGCCGGGCTGGGCGCGGTCGCCACGGTGAGCTGGCCGCCGGTGACCGGCGTGGCCAGCCGCCTGCCGGCGACGTAGCCGCGCACGTCCCACCAGGCGCCCTTGAACCGGGTGTCCCGGCCCTCGTTGGTCGCCAGCAGGTACTCGCCGAGCCTGGTCGCCTGGAAGTGGAAGGGCACGGCCGCCTTGGCGTCGCGGGAGACGCGCAGGGCGGCGCCGCTGCGGGTCACGACACCGCGGCCGGGCGCCTCGAGCGTGTAGCACCCGCCGGCGAGGGCGTAGCGGTCCTCCGGCCGGGCCAGCCGGTCGTCGACGTCCCGGTCCTGGACCA
>JAOPWI010000300.1 GCA_025965755.1 Frankiales bacterium
CGGCCTCCGACGGCTTCACCACGCTCAACCAGATCTCGACCATCGGTGCGTTCCTGCTCGCCTCCTCGACGTTCCCCTTCCTGCTCAACGTCTACAAGACGATGCGCTCGCCCAAGGTGACTGTCGACGACCCCTGGGGCTGGGGACGATCGCTCGAGTGGGCGACCAGCTGCCCGCCGCCGCGGCACAACTTCGTGACCATTCCGCGGATCCGTTCCGAGCGGCCGGCCTTCGACCTGCACTATCCGCAGGCCGCCGGCCAGGTCGACTTCCACGCGACCCCTGAGTTGAGGTAGCAGATGAAGGTCGAGGGTTACCTCTTCTTGTTCCTGGCGGTCTTCTTCGTCCCGGTGACGATCATTTACTGGATCTTCTCCGAGGACCCGACCGGCACCACCGCGCTGGCGCTGACGTTCGGCCTGTCGTCGATGGTCGCCTACTACCTGCTGTTCACGGCTCGCCGGATGGAGGCGCGCCCGGAGGACCGTCCGGACGCCGAGATCAGTGAGGGCTCCGGCGAGATCGGCTTCTTCTCGCCGCACTCCTGGTGGCCCATCGCCCTCGCCGCCTCGGCGATGATGGTCGGCTACGGCCTGATCTTCGGCGCCTGGGTCGGCGTGATCGGCGTGACGTTCCTGATCATCACGGTGTTCGGCTTCCTGTTCGAGTACTACGTCGGCATCAACCGCACCCAGAGCCAGACCCTGGGCGCGCTGGAGTCGATGGGTGAGGCGCCGACGAGCCCGCACAAGTTCCTGGGCGACTAGCCCCGCACGCGCACCACGACAGGCCGGTTCCGCACCCGCGGGGCCGGCCTTCGTCGTCCTGCCGTACGCCCGACTCGTGCCCTTCGTCCGGAGGTCATCAGGGTGCTGTGCGAGGCTCGGGAGGAGCGCGACGGCACCCGGGCCGTCGGACCGGCCCCAGGAGACCCCGCCCCGTGAACTCGCCCCTGCTCGAAAGAGTGCAGTTCCTGCGCGCCTTTGTGATGCACCCGCGCCAGGTGGGGGCGGTCCTGCCGACCTCGCAGCGAGCGGTCAGCGACATGCTCGCTCTGGCGCCGCTCGAGGCGGCGACGCTGGTCGTGGAGCTCGGTGCGGGGACCGGCTCGCACACCCAGGCGGTGCTCGACCGGCTGGGGCCGCAGGCCCGGCTCATCGCGTTCGAGATCGACCCGGCGCTGGCCCAGGTGCTCCGCGCCAAGGTGAGCGACCCGCGGCTGCAGGTCGTGGCCGGCTCGGCCGAGACGGTCGTCGAGGTGCTCGACGGGGCGCGTCCGGAGGTCGTCGTGTCGGCGCTGCCGTTCACCTCGCTGCCGGCCGGAATCGGCAAGGTCATCCTGCAGCGCGCCGCCGGCGTGCTCGCACCCGGCGGGACGCTGCTGGTGCTGCAGTACTCGCCGCTGATCGTGCCCGAGCTGCACCGCCTCTTCGGCTCGGTGCGCCGGCGGGTGTGCCTGCGCAACGTGCCCCCGGCCTGGCTGTTCGCCTGCACCGAGCCGAAGGCGCTGTGAGCCGGCACACCTGGCCGGTGGCGCGGCGCTACGTGCTCCCGCCGCTGGCGCTCGGGCTGCCCCTGGCGGCCTCCGGCCGCCGCAGCGGCTGGGCGCTGGCCGGCCTGGGAGTCGCCGTGCTCGCGTTCTTCCGGGACCCCGAGCGCGCCACGCCGGGCGACCCGGCGGTCATCTACGCCGCGTCGGACGGCTTCGTCACCGGCGTCGACGACGACGTCGAGGAGCCATGGCTGCCCGGTGGCCGCGGCGCCCGGGTCACCGTCTTCCTGTCCGTCAGCGACGTGCACGTCAACCGCAGCCCGGTCGACGGCGTGCTGGCCCGCTCCGAGCAGGTGGGGGAGGGGTTCGCTCCCGCGCTGCTCAAGGGCGCGCAGGACAACCGCCGCAACCGGCTGCTGATCGAGGGCGAGGCCGGCCCGGTCGTCGTCGTCCAGGTGGCCGGCGCCATCGCCCGGACCATCAGCAACTGGGTCGCGGTCGGCGACCGGCTGACGGCCGGTCAGCGGCTGGGCGTCATCCACTTCGGCTCGCGCACCGACGTCCTGCTCCCGGTCGGGGCCGCCGACGTCCTCGTCCGGCGCGGTACCCGGGTCACTGCCGGCGTGACGCCGCTGTTCCGGCTGCGCGCGGGGTAACCGGGCATGCGCCAGCACGTCCAGCCGGCCAACCTGGTCACCAGCACGAGCCTGGTGCTGGGCTTCCTGGCCCTGCTGTGCGCCCCGCAGCGGCCGGCTCTGGCGACCCTGCTGGTGCTCGTGGCGGCCGTCCTGGACGTCGTGGACGGCGCCCTGGCGCGGCGCACCGGGGGAGACCGCACCTTCGGTGCCCAGCTCGACTCGCTGACCGACCTGCTGTGCTTCTGCGTCGTGCCGGCGTTCACCCTGCACCACGCGGTGGGCGGCGGCGTCGCCGTGCCGGCCGCGTGCGCCTTTGTGGTGGCCGGCGCCTGGCGGCTCGCCCGCTTCCCGCTGGTGCAGCAGCAGGGCAGCTTCGTCGGCCTGCCCACCCCGGCGGGCGGCGGTCTGCTCATGCTGCTGGCCACGTGGGCGCCCGGGCCCGTCGCGGTCCTCGGCGCGGTCCTGCTGGCCGGTCTGATGGTCAGCGCCCTGCGCATCCCCACGGTGCTGGCCGCGGCCGCTCTGGTGCGTCCGGCGCACCGGGCGCACACCGGGCGCC
>JAOPWI010000140.1 GCA_025965755.1 Frankiales bacterium
CCACGCGGCCGTCGGCCGTCTCCCACCAGCGCGAGGGGCGCAGGCCGTTGCGGTCGAGCACGGCGCCGATGAGCGTGCCGTCGGTGAAGGTCACGCAGGCCGGGCCGTCCCACGGCTCCATCAGCGAGCTGTGGAACTCATAGAACGCGCGCTTGGCCGGGTCCATCTCGGGCGCGTTCTCCCACGCCTCCGGGACCATCATCAGGACGGCGTGCGGCAGCGTGCGGCCGGCCATGTGCAGCAGCTCGAGAACCTCGTCGAAGGAGGCCGAGTCGCTGGCGCCCGGCGTGCAGATCGGGAAGAGCCGGCTCAGGTCGTCCGGCAGCTCGGCCGGGCCACGCAGCAGCGCCTCGCGGGCCCGCATCCAGTTGCGGTTGCCCTTGACGGTGTTGATCTCGCCGTTGTGCGCGATGTAGCGGTAGGGGTGGGCCAGCGGCCAGCTCGGGAAGGTGTTGGTGGAGAAGCGGCTGTGCACCAGGGCCAGCGCGCTGACGAACCGCGGGTCGGACAGGTCGGGGAAGAACGGCTCGAGCTGCCCGGTGGTGAGCATCCCCTTGTAGACGATGGTCCGCGTCGACAGCGACGGGAAGTACGCACCCAGCTCCAGCTCGGCCCGCTTGCGGGTGACGAACGCCCGGCGCTCCAGCGCGCTCGGGCTCAGCGGGGCCTCGCCCGCGACCAGGAACACCTGACGGAACAGCGGCATGACCGAGCGCGCGGTCGGGCCGACGCCGGCGCCGTCGGGGTCGGTCGGCAGGTCGCGCCAGCACAGGACCCGCAGGCCCTCCTCGCCGGCGAGGCGCTCGATCTCCAGCTGCGCGTCGACCGCGGCGCGCGGGCTGGTCGGCAGGAACGCGGTGCCCACGGCGTAGTGGCCCAGCGGCGGCAGCGCCACCGGCGCCACCTCGCGCAGGAACGCGTCGGGCATCTGCACCAGGATTCCGGCGCCGTCGCCGGAGTCGGGCTCGGCGCCGGAGGCCCCGCGGTGCTCCATGTTGCGCAGCGCGGTCAGGCCGGAGTCGAGAATGTCGTGGCTCGCCCGGCCGGCGATGTCGACGACGAAGGCGACACCGCAGGCGTCGTGCTCGTTGGCCGGGTCGTACAGGCCCTGGGCAGGCGGGCGCGCGTCGAACAGGGTCATACGGGGCTCCTCGATCCGGGGTACGGCGGTGGTGCGGCTGCTCCCCGGGACGGCACTGGCCCTTGCGCAGATGTCGCTGAGGTTACACGACCGGGCGAAGGCCCCGCCGACTCGCCGGATGCTGCCGGTGTCCCGGAATGACCCTTTCGAGCCATGGCGGTCCGCGCGTCGACCGACGAGTGTGGAGGTCATGAGCCCGCGTGAGCAGCTGAGGTCTGCACGCGCGGCGTGGCTGCCGCAGGGGCGCGCGCTGTCCGAGCGCGACTTCGCCTGGCGCCACCGGGTCGTCTGCCTGATCCTCGCGCTGCACCTCCCGGTCCTGCTGGTGGTCGGCACGTTCAGCGACGACCCCCTCCTGCACGGCCTGGGCAAGGCCGGAGCGGTGCTCGCGCTGCTGCTGCTGGCGCTCGCACCGGTCCACCGGCGGGTGGCCTCGCTGGCGGCGACGTTCGGCCTCCTGCTGTGCTCGGCGCTGCTCGCGCACCTGTTCGACGGCTCGACCGAGGTGCACTTCCACTACTTCGTCGCGGTCGCGCTCATCGCGCTGTACCAGGACTGGGTCACCTACGTGGCGGCCGTCGCCTTCGTCGGACTGCAGCACGGCCTGGTCGGCACCTTCGACGCCGGCGCGGTCGGCCTCGAGGACGGCCCGCCCTGGCGCCTGGCGCTGGTGCACGCCGGCTTCATCCTCGCCGAGTCCAGCGTGCTGGTGCTGTTCTGGCACGCCAACGAGCAGGCCCGGGACGGCCAGGAGCAGCTGCAGGTCGCGCTCTGGGAGGGCCAGCGCAGCGTCCGCGCCCGCCTCGAGGAGACCGACCGCATCCGCAACGACCTGATCGGCACGGTGAGCCACGAGTTCCGCACCCCGCTGACCGGCATCCGCGCCGCCGCGCTGACGCTGCTCAAGCGCAGCGACCGGCTCGACCGGACCGCCCGCGAGACGCTGCTGCACGGCATGCTGGACCAGCAGGAGCGACTGTCCCGGCTGCTGGAGAACATGCTGACCGCCTCGCAGGCGACCACCGCCGACCCCACCGCGGTGACCGACGTGCACGCGGTCGCCGCCGAGGTCGCCATGCTGGCCGGTGCCGCGCGTCCCGAGACGCCCGGCGTCAGCGTGATCGTCGAGCCGGGCACGCTCGCCCGCATCGACCGGCAGGCCCTGCACCAGGTGCTGGCCAACCTCATCGACAACGCCCAGGTCCACGGCGCGCCGCACTCCACGCCGCTGGTCACCGGCGGGCGGGACAGCCGGGGCACCTGGGTCGCCGTCAGCAACGACGGCTCGACGATGGACCAGGCCAGCGCCCGCCGGCTGTTCGAGCCGTTCGCGCAGGCCGACAGCGGCCCGACCCGGCTGCACGAGGGCCTCGGCATGGGCCTGTACGTGGTGCGCCGGCTGGTCGAGGTGCACGGCGGCGAGGTGGATGTGCGCAGCGAGGACGGCTGGGTCACCGTCGAGGTCCACCTGCAGTCGGCGGACGCGGTCGCCGACTCCCCGAGCGAGGCGCTGGCCAGCTAGACGCCGACGCCGACCGCCGACCCGATGGCGTAGGTCAGCGCGGCGGCCACCGTGCCCAGCAGCAGCTGGCGCCCGCCGGTGTAGAGCGCGCCGCGGGCGGTGAACCGGGACACCAGCACGCCCGCGCCGAACAGCGCCAGCCCGGTCAGCACCAGCACGACCAGCAGCGAGCTGAGCCCGAGCAGGTAGGGCAGCACGGGCACGAACGCCCCCAGCGAGAAGGCGACAAACGACGAGCCGGCCGCCGTCCACGGTGAGGGCAGGTCATCGGGGTCGATGCCCAGCTCCTCCCGGGCATGCACCCGCCAGGCCTGCTCCGGGTCCTTGGACAGCTGCCGCGCGACGTCGCGGGCGGTGTCCGGCTCCACGCCCCGGCTGCGGAAGATGGCTGCCAGCTCGGCCTCCTCGGCCTGGGGCACCCGGGCGATCTCGGCCTTCTCCACCGCGATCTCGGCCTGAGCCAGCTCGCTCTGCGAGGCGACGGAGGTGTACTCCCCGGTCGCCATCGAGAAGGCACCGGCGGCCAGGCCGGCCAGACCGGTCAGGACCAGCGCCCGGTCGGAGACGCCGCCGCCGGCGACCCCGGCGATCAGCGCGCAGTTGCTGACCAGGCCGTCCGTGACGCCGAACACCGCCGGTCGCAGCCAGCCGCCGGTGACATCCCGGTGGTCGTGGTGGTGCTCGGGGGTCTGTCTGACCGTCACGGCGACGGCACGGTCGGGGCCGGCTCGGCCGCCTGCAGCGCGTCCTCGCGGCCGGAGCGCCGACGGGCCACCAGGTAGGAGACGGCGAGCACGAAGACCACCGCCATCACGTAGTCGTTGAGCCGCAGGCCGAGGAACTCGGTCGCCTCGTCCACCCGGAGCGCCTCGATCCAGGCCCGGCCCACGGCGTACGCCGCCAGGTAGAGCGCGAAGGCGCGGCCGTGGCCCAGCCGGAACCGCCGGTCGGCCCAGACCACCAGGGCGGCGACGCCGACGCACCAGAGCGCCTCGTACAGGAAGGTGGGGTGGAACGTCGTGACGTCCAGATAGCGCGCCGGGCGGTGGTCGGGGTCGATCTCCAGGCCCCACGGCAGCGTCGTGGGACGGCCGAAGAGCTCCTGGTTGAACCAGTTGCCGAACCGGCCGATGGCCTGCGCCAGCGCGACGCCGGGGGCGATGGAGTCGGCGAGGGCGCCGGCCGCGATGCCGCGGCGGCGGCAGACGATCCAGCCGGCCAGCATGCCGCCGGCCACGCCGCCGGGAATGCCGAGGCCGCCCTGCCAGACGTACAGCGCGGACACCGGGTCGTCCAGGTAGGCCGCCGGGCTGGTGATCACGTGGTAGATCCGCGCGCCGACGATGCCGAACGGGACGGCCACCACCGCCACGTCGCCGACGGTGCCCCGGACGCCGCCGCGGGCGACCCACCGCCGCTCGCCGACCAGAACGGCGACGACGACGCCGAGGATGATGCACAGGGCGTAGGCGCGCAGCGGGAACGGACCGAGGTTCCACACTCCCGTCGACGGGCTGGGAATCGCGGCCAGGGACATGCCGACCAGCCTAGGTGCGGCGCACGCCGTCGGCGAGGTCCGCGGCCAGGGCGCGGACAGCCTCGACCCCGCCGTCACCCAGCGCGCGGACCAGTGCCGACCCGACGATGACGCCGTCGGCGAAGGCGGCCACCTCGGCGGCCTGCGCGCCGTCGCTCACGCCGAGGCCGACGGCGAGCGGCAGGTCGGTGACCGTGCGCATGCGCTCGACGAGCTCCTGCGCGCGGTTGCCGACGGTGGCCCGGGTGCCGGTGACGCCCATCGTCGAGGCGACGTAGACCATGCCCCTGTTGACCCGCGCGACCGCCTCGAGGCGCTCGTCGGTGCTGCTGGGCGCGACGAGGAAGACCGGGTCCAGGTCGCGCTCGCCGGCCGCCGCGATCCACGGCTGCGCCTCCTCGGGGATGAGGTCGGGCGTGATCATCCCCGAGCCGCCGGCCGCCTGGAGGTCGGCGGCCCAGCGAGCCGGACCGTACTTCTCGACCGGATTCCAGTAACCCATGACGACCACCGGCGCATGCGGGCTCACGGTGCGGACGGCGTCGAACACGTGCGCGACCCGGCTGCCGGCCCGCAGGGCGGCGTCCACCGCGACCTGGATGACCGGTCCGTCCATGCCGGGGTCGGTGTAGGGCACACCGACCTCGACCGCGTCGACCCCTGCCGCGACCATCGCGAGCATCGCCGCGACGCTCTCGTCGTAGGACGGGTAGCCGACCGGCAGGTAGCCGATGAGCGCCGCGCGGCCCTCGGCCCGGGTCCGCGCGAACATGTCGGACAGGGCGGTCACGGCTGCTCGCCCTCGCGGGCGCGGACCAGCTCGGCCTCGGCCACGTCCTCGGCGGTGACCAGGCCGAACCACCGGGCGGCGGTGTCGACGTCCTTGTCGCCACGGCCACTGGTGTTGATGATGATCACGAGGTCCTCGGCGGACCGGCCGGCCTGCACCTGCGCGCGACCCCAGTCGCAGGCGCCGGCGAAGGCGTGCGCGGTCTCGATGGCGCACAGAATGCCCTCGCTCTTGGCCAGCTTCTCCAGCGCCTGCATCGCCCACCCGTCGGCGATGCCGGTGTAGGTCGCGCGGCCGCTGTCGCGCAGCCAGGAGTGCTCGGGACCGACGCCCGGATAGTCCAGGCCGGCGCTGATCGAGGTGGTGTCCTGCGTCTGGCCGTCGTCGTCCTGCATCAGGTAGGACCGCGCGCCGTGCAGCACGCCGGGGCTGCCCGCCGTCAGCGGGGCGGCGTGCCGGCCGGTCTCGACGCCGTCGCCGCCGGCCTCGCAGCCGACCAGCGCGACCGACGCGTCCGGAATGAAGGCGTGGAACGCGCCCATCGCGTTGCTGCCGCCACCGACGCAGGCGACGACCGCGTCGGGCAGCCGGCCGACCAGGTCCAGGCACTGCTGCCGGGCCTCGACGCCGATGATGCGCTGGAAGTCACGGACCATGGCCGGGAACGGGTGGGGACCGACCACCGACCCGATGCAGTAGTGGGTGCTCTCGACGTTGGCCACCCAGTCGCGGAACGCCTCGTTGGTGGCGTCCTTGAGCGTGCGGGTGCCGGTCCGCACCGGGATGACCTCGGCCCCGAGCAGGCGCATCCGGGCGACGTTGAGCGCCTGCCGCCGGGTGTCCTCCTCGCCCATGTAGACCGTGCAGTCGAAGCCGAACAGCGCCGCGGCCGTCGCCGTCGCCACACCGTGCTGGCCGGCACCGGTCTCGGCGATCACCCGCCGCTTGCCCATCTTCTGGGTCAGCAGGGCCTGGCCCAGCACGTTGTTGATCTTGTGGCTGCCGGTGTGGGCGAGGTCCTCGCGCTTGAGCAGGATGCGCGCGCCGCCGGCGTGCTCGGACAGCCGCCGGGCATCGGTCAGCGGCGTCGGGCGGCCGGCATAGGTGGCCAGCAGCCGGTCCAGCTCGGCCAGGAAGGCCGGATCGCGCTGCGCCGTGGCGTGCGCCTCGGTCAGCTCGTCCAGAGCGGCGATGAGCGCCTCGGGCACGAAGCGGCCGCCGTACGGGCCGAAGTGACCGGACGCGTCGGGCAGGCCGGACGGGGTGCCGGGCACCGGGACGGCGGTCACTCCTTGCCCCCGTGCCGGGCGGCGGGATGGGCGCCGGCGGCCACCAGATCGGCCACGGCCTGGCGCGGGTTGCCGCCCGTCACGACCCCCTCGCCGACCAGCACGGCGTCGGCGCCGGCCGCCGCGTAGGCGAGCAGGTCGTGCGGCCCTCGCACGCCCGACTCGGCGATCTTGACGATGCCCTCGGGGAACATCGGAGCCAGCCGGCCGAAGACGCCGCGGTCGACCTCGAGCGTGCGCAGGTCGCGGGCGTTGACCCCGACGACGCTCACGCCCGCCTCGAGGGCGCGGGCCAGCTCCGCCTCGTCGTGCACCTCGACCAGCGCGGTCATGCCCAGCGACTCGGTGCGCTCGATGAGGCTGACCAGCGCGTTCTGCTCGAGCGCGGCGACGATGAGCAGGACGACGTCGGCGCCGTGCGCGCGCGCCTCCCACACCTGGTAGCTCGAGACGACGAAGTCCTTGCGCAGGACCGGGACGTCGACCCGGGCGCGGACCGCGTCCAGGTCGGCCAGGCTGCCGCCGAAGCGGCGCCGCTCGGTGAGCACGCTGATGATGCTGGCGCCGCCGGCCTCGTAGTCCGCGGCCAGGGCGGCCGGGTCGGCGATGGCGGCGAGGGCGCCCTTGCTGGGGCTGGAGCGCTTGACCTCGGCGATCACGGCGATGCCGGGCTGGCGGAGCACCGCGGTGGCGTCCAGCGCCTCCGGTCGGCGGGCCGCGGCGGCCTTCACCTCGTCGAGCGGGGTCTGCGCCTCACGCCCGGCGAGGTCCTCGCGCACGCCGACGAGGATGTCGTCGAGCACGCTCACCGGTCGGTCCTCTCGCTCGTCATGGTCCGCGAAGGGTACGGCGGGCGTCCGACACTCACCGGGTCGGGTCCTCACCGCGGTCCAGGGCGTCCCACACCGCCGCGCCCGGCCGGGGCTCGGCGGCCGCGGCGGCGGGACGCGCCGCGGGGGCGTCGTACCTCGCCCCGAGCGC
>JAOPWI010000355.1 GCA_025965755.1 Frankiales bacterium
GTTTCCCGGCCCGCCGCCCTTCAGGGGCGGGGCTGGACCCCCGCCGCGGCAAGCAGGGCGTTCCACTCGGCGATCTTCACGCGACCCCGCCCGTCCGGCACGCCGTGCTGCTCCTCGAGCTCGAGAACGGCCCGCCAGCCGGCGACGTCGACGTGCTCGACGCCCCGCTCGGCCAGCAGCGGCGCGAGCCCACCCGGATCCGCCGGCCGGGCGGCCAGCAGCTCCGCAGCGTCGGCCTGCAGGCTCGCGACGGCGTCCTCGGCGTCCTTGCGGTTGGTGCCCAGGATGCCGACCGGACCGCGCTTGATCCAGCCGACGACGTACTCGCCGGGGCGGGCCACGCCGTCGCGGACGACGCGGCTGTGCTCGGTCGGGATCGTGCTGGTGCTCTCGTCGAACGGCACCCCGGGCAGGCCGGCCGACCGGTAGCCGACCGACCGCAGCACGCGCTGCACCGGCAGCTCCCACGTCTGGCCGGTGCCGACGCCCGCGGGTGACGTGCGCTCCAGGCGCACCGCCTCGACGCGGGACGCCCCCAGCACCTCGACCGGCCGGGCGCCGAAGTGCAGGTGCAGCCGGCGGGGCGTCTGGAACGGCTCCCGCGAGGCCCAGCCGCGCAGGACCGCGAGGTTGCGCTTGGCGACCGGGGTGCTGCCCTCGGGCGGCTCGGCCGGCAGCTGGCCGTCGTCCACGACGACGCCCACGCCCGCCAGCTCGCCGAGCTCGCGCAGCTCCTTGGTCGTCCACTTGGCGTGCTGCGGGCCGCGCCGGCCGAGCACGTGGACATCGGTGACCCGGCTGGCGCGCAGGGCCTCGAGCACCGGATGCGGCACGTCGGTCGGCGCCAGCTCGTCGGGGTCCTTGAGCAGGATCCGGGCCACGTCGACCGCCACGTTGCCGACCCCCACGACCGCGACGGCCGTGACGTCGCCGAGGTCGTGCGGCGTGGCCTCCGGATGGCCGTTGTACCAGTTGACGAACGAGGTGGCCGACACGCTGCCGGGCAGATCCTCGCCCGGAATCCCGATGCTGCGGTCGTCGCTGGCGCCGAGGGCGTAGACGACCGCGTCGTACCGCTCGCGCAGCTCCTGCACCGTGACGTCCTCGCCGACGGCGACGTGCGCGTACAGCGAGACGTCGGGCCGCTCGAGCACCTCCATGAGGGTGTTCCCGGCGGCCTTGATGTTGAGGTGGTCCGGCGCGACGCCGTACCGCAGCAGGCCGAACGGCACCGGCAGCCGCTCGACCACGTCGACGAGGACACTGCCGTCGCCGTCGAAGGTGAGGAAGTCGGCCGCGTACAGGCCGGCGGGACCGGCCCCGACGACGGCCACGCGCAGCGGGCGGCTCACTTGGGGGAGAACCGCATCCCGGCGTCCAGGCGCAGGCACTGGCCGTTGAGCATCGGGTTCTCGACGATCGCGGCGGCGAGCTTGGCGTACTCGCTCGGGCGGCCCATGCGCACCGGGAAGGCGTTGCCGGCGACCAGCGGCGCGATCCGCTCCGGGGGCACCTTGGCGATGATGCCGGTGTCGAACAGGCTGGGCGCGATGGCCAGCGCGCGGATGCCGACCGCGCCCAGGTCGCGGGCCATGGTGAGCATCATGCCGGCGATGGCTGCCTTCGCCGCGCTGTAGGCGACCTGGCCGATCTGGCCCTCGAACGCCGCGATGGACGACGTGTTGATGAGCACGCCGCGCTCCTCGTCCTCCGGCTCGTTGCGGGCCATGTGCGCGGCCGACAGCCGGCAGATGTTGAAGGTGGCGATCACGTTCAGGTCCATGGTCTTGCGGAACAGGTCGAGGCTGTGCGGCCCGTCCTTGGACAGGGTCCGGCCTCCCGGGTAGCCGCCGCCGGCCGTGGTGACGGTGACGTGCAGTCCGCCGAGCGCGTCGACCGCAGCCTGCAGCGCCTGCTCGGTGAGCTCGAAGTCGGTGACCTCGACGGGAAAGAACCACCCGTCCAGCGACGCCGCGACGGCCGGGCCGTCGGAGCCCTCGCGGTCGAGGATGGCCACCTGCGCACCGCGCTGGTGCAGCAGCTCCGCGGTGGCCCGGCCCATGCCGGACGCACCTCCGACGACGATGACCTTCTTGTCCTGGATCTCCACGCTGAACTCCGTCTCTCAGGGGTGGGACGTGTCTACAGGTCCTCGACCAGCTCACGCAGGCGTCGCACGTCGGCGACGGGGTCCGCGCCGACCGGGTCGATCTGCAGCATCGTGACGCCGGCGTCGGCGTAGGCACGGAGGCGGTCGCGCACGTAGCCCTCGTCACCGATCAGCGACGAGCCCTCGAGGAGCTCGGCCGGGACGGCCGCGGCGGCCTCGTCCTTTCTGCCGTCCAGGTAGAGGTCCTGGACCAGCGCAGCCTGCTCGGCGAAGCCGTAGCGCTGGGCCACGTTGTTGTAGAAGTTCCTGCCGCGCGCGCCCATGCCGCCCAGGTACAGCGCGAGCGTCGGCCGGGCCCGGTCGCGCAGGGCGGTCACGTCCTTGCCGATCGCCAGGGGACCGCCCGCGCAGACCTGCAGCGGCCCGAGCGAGGGGTCCCGGAGTTTCGCCCCGCGGGCGAGGGCGTCGCCCCAGACCAGGTGGGCCCGCTCGGGCAGGAACAGGAAGGTGATCCAGCCCTCGGCGACCTCGGCGGTCAGCTCGACGTTCCGGTCGCCCAGCGCGGCCAGGTAGACCGGGATGCGCTCGCGCACCGGGTGGTTGATGAGCTTGAGCGGCTTGCCCAGCCCGGTGCCCTGCCCGGCAGGCAGCGGCACCTGGTAGTGCTCTCCGTCGTGGACGACCCGCTCGCGGCGCCACACCTGGCGGCAGACCTGCACCACCTCGCGGGTGCGGCCGAGCGGCGCGTCGTACGGGACACCGTGGAAGCCCTCGATGACCTGCGGCCCGCTGGCACCCAGGCCGAGCAGGAAGCGGCCGCCGGACATCAGGTCCAGGCCGGCCGCGGTCATGGCGGTGAGCGTCGGGGTGCGCGTGTAGAGGGGCATGATCTGCGACATCAGCTCGACCCGGCTGGTGCGGGCGGCCAGGTAGCCGAGCAGGCTGACGCCGTCGACGCCGTACGCCTCCGCGACCCCGATGACGTCGATGCCGGCGTCCTCGAGGGCGGCGGCCCGCTGCACGGCGGCGGCGGCGCCGGCCCCCTGGTTGACAAAGGCGGAGAGCTTCATCCCGGCGCGCCCCCCTCGACGGTGCCCGATCGTCCGGCCCGGACGAGGCCCGCCGGGGGTCGCCGGCGGGGGACAATCAGCTGACTGTATGCGCTGCTAACGTCCGCGCGACCGGGGTGGTCGACCGGCCCCGAGACCCGATCAGACATGAAGGAGTTCCCGTGACGGACGAGGTTCTCGTCGAGCAGCGCGACGGCGTGCAGGTCATCACCATCAACCGGCCGCAGGCCAAGAACGCCCTCAACAAGGCGGTCGCCGAGGCCATCGCCGCGGCCGTGGACGAGCTCGACGCCTCGGACTCCCTGCGCGTCGGTGTCCTGACCGGCGCCGGCGGCACCTTCTCGGCCGGCATGGACCTCAAGGCCTTTCTGCGCGGCGAGAGCCCGTCCATCGAGGGCCGCGGGCTGTGTGGCATCAGCCAGACCCCGCCCCGCAAGCCGCTCATCGGCGCCGTCGAGGGCTGGGCGCTGGCCGGCGGGTTCGAGCTGCTGCTGGCCTGTGACCTGGTGGTGGCCGCAGAGACCGCCAAGTTCGGGGTGCCGGAGGTCAAGCGCTCCCTCGTCGCGGCCGCCGGCGCGGCGCTGCTCCTGCCCCAGCGCATGCCGTACGCCATCGCCCTCGAGCTGCTCCTCACCGGTGAGCCGCTGACCGCGCCGCGCGCCGCCGAGGTGGGCCTGGTCAACCGCGTGGTCCCGGAGGGCCAGGCGCTCGACGCTGCGCTGGCGCTGGCCGCCGTCATCGCCGCGAACGGCCCGCTCGCCGTCGCCGCCACCAAGGCCGTCGCCCGCGGCAGCGTCGACTGGAGCTTCGAGGAGGGCTGGAAGAAGCAGGGCGAGATCATCGCCCCGGTCTTCAGCAGCGAGGACGCCCGCGAGGGCGCGACCGCGTTCGCCGAGAAGCGGGCGCCGGTCTGGAAGGGCCGCTAGCCCGTCTGCCGCCGCGTCGCCCGGTGCCCCGCGAGCCGCGTCCCCGGACGTAGTCTGCGCGCACCGGGCGGCCTTCGCGCCGTCCACGCAGCCACTGAGGAGTGCGTTCCATGCCGTACGTGATCACCGAGGCCTGCGTCGACGTGATGGACAAGTCCTGCGTGCGCGAGTGCCCGGTGGACTGCATCTACGAGGGCAACCGCCAGCTCTACATCCACCCGGCGGAGTGCATCGACTGCGGAGCGTGCGAGGCGGTCTGCCCGGAGGAGGCCATCTACTACGAGGAGGACATGCCTCCCGAGCTGGCGCCCCAGGCACAGCGGCAGGTGGACCTGTTCGCGCCGCTCGGCGTCCTGAAGGGCGCGCGCAAGCACGGCCCGCTCAACATGGACCACCCGGACGTCGCCGCGTTGCCGCCCCGGGAGGAGAAGGAGTGAGCGCGAGCCGGCACGACCGCCATCCGCTGGGCGTCCCTGCCGCCGAGCTGAGCGACGCCGAGCTGGAGCGCGAGCTGGCGATCACTCACGAGCGGCGGCACGAGACGTTCCTGCGCGGCACCGCGCACGCGCTGTCGACCCACACCCGGCGCATGTTCGAGCTCGAGCTGGAATACCTCGCCCGCTTTCCCGACCGCGTCAGCGACGACGCGCAGAAGCTGTCGGGCGAGCGCTGACCGGATTGACCCGTGTCGCGGCGGGGGAGGCTCTCCGCCCCGACGTGAGGAGCACGCGATGAGCACCCCCGAGCAGCAGCCGGTCGACCAGGACGCCGCCGAGGACCTCACCGGCTCCGCGTCGATGCTGGGCGACGCCGTGACCCCCGAGGACCTCGAGACCGACACCGAGTCCTAGCCCTCCCGGGCGGGACGCAGCAGGGCCTCCTGGGACACCGAGGCGAGCAGCGTCCCGTCCGGCGTGTGCACCGTGCCGAAGGCGACCCCTCGCGCGCCGCGGACCGCGACCGCGCGCAGGTCCAGCAGCAGCCACCCGTCGGACAGCAGCGGCCGGTGCACCCAGACGGTGTGGTCCAGGCTGGCGCGCATGCCGGTCCGGGCCCGGTCCGAGACCGACCGCACCACCGCGGGCAGCGGCGCCAGGTCCGAGACGTAGACGACCGCGCAGGCGTGCGCCACCGGGTCGTCCGGCAGCGGAGTGCGCGAGCGCACCCAGACCTTGCGCGTCGACCACAGCTGCGGGCCCTCCGGCCGCTCGCGGTCCCACGGCAGCTCGACGACCTCCAGGGGCGAGTAGGCGTTGCTGCTCGCGCCGCGGGGCCGCACCGGTCCCTCAGGCGGGTTCAGCGGGGCGGACGGAACGGCGTACTCCGGCCCCTCCTCGACCTCGTGGAACGACGCGGTGGCGACCAGGATCGCCTCGCCGTTCTGCTCGGCCACGACCCGGCGGGTGCTGAAGGAGCCGCCCTCCCGGGTGCGCTCCACCTTGAGCAGCACCGGATGGTCCAGCGAGCCGGGCCGCAGGAAGTGCGAGTGCAGCGAGTGCGGCGGACGGCTGTCCTTGACGGTCGCGGCCGCCGCGGACAGGGCCTGCGCGGCGAGGTGCCCGCCGTAGAGCCGGTCGGCCGCGCCGGTGATGCCGGGGTGGTGGGCCGGCACAAAGACGTCGTCCGCGTCCGGAACGACCTCGCAGAGCTCGGCGAGCCCGGGGCCGGGGGGTGAGGTCATGGCCGAACGCTAGGGTCCATGCGGTGTCACGCTCCGAGGGGGACCACCAATGACGGAGCCACGGATCGGGACACCGGTCGGGCAGCTGGTCCGGGCTCCCAAGACGGCCGAGCTCATCGCGACGCACATCCGCCGGCAGATCGTGCGCGGCGAGCTCAAGGAGGGGGACACCCTCCCGCCCGAGGTGGGCCTGATGGCCCAGTTCGGCGTCTCCCGTCCGACGCTGCGCGAGGCGTTTCGCATTCTGGAGACCGAGTCGCTCATCAGCGTCCGCCGCGGCTCGCGCGGCGGCGCGCAGGTGCTGGCGCCGCACCTGTCGGTCGCCGCCCGCTACGTCGGTCTCATCCTGCAGATGCAGGGGACGACGATCGTCGACGTGTACGAGGCGCGCATGGAGCTCGAGCCGCCCTGCGCGCGGATGCTGGCGCGCCGGCGCACCGACGAGGACCTCACCGCGTTGCGCGGGTGCATCGGTGAGCTGCGCGCGGTGGCCGAGGGCGGCGACGGGCACGAGCCCGACCTGGCGAGCTGGGCGCGGCTGACCTACCGGTTCCACCAGCTGGTGATGGAGGGCAGCGGCAACCGCACGCTGGCCGTGCAGGGCGCGGTGCTGCAGGACATCGTCGCGACGCACCTGGACCTCACGGTGGCCCGCACGTTCCGCGAGCCGGGGAACTCCGACCGCTTTCGAAGGACGATCCGGTCGTACGCCAAGCTCGTGCGCCTGGTCGAGGAGCAGGACGCGGAGGCCGCCGAGCGCCACTGGTTCACGCACATGGAGGTCGCGGCGAAGAGCCTGCTGCGCGACGACCTCAAGAACAAGCCCGTCGTCGACCTGTTCACCTGAGCTCCGGAGACAGCCATGCGCGTGCACACCGAGGACCGCGGCCGCGTGCTGGTCGTGCGCATGGACCGCACCGACAAGCGCAACGCCATCGACGCCGAGATGACGGCTGAGCTCGACGCCGCGCTGAACCGGCTCGAGGACGACAACGAGCTGTGGGCCGGCGTGCTCACGGGCGGCGACGAGGTGTTCTGCGCCGGCACCGACCTGATCGCCGGTGCCGGGACGCCCACCGAGCGCGGCGGCCCGTACGGCGTCGTCGGCCGCACCCGCACCAAGCCGCTCGTCGCGGCGGTCGAGGGCCTGGCGCTCGGCGGCGGCATGGAGCTGGTGCTGGCCTGCGACCTCGTGGTGGCCGGCGCCGGCGCGACGTTCGGCCTGCCCGAGGTGAGCCGCGGCGTGGTGGCGACCTGCGGCGCGCTGTTCCGCGGACCGCGGGCGCTGCCCCTCAACGTCGCCCGCGAGCTGCTGCTGACCGGTGACCGGCTCACCGCGGACCGCGCCGAGCGGCTCGGGTTCGTCAACCGCCTGACTCCGGACGGCGACGCGCTGGCCCAGGCGGTCGCGCTGGCCGAGCGGGTCTGCGAGAACGCGCCGCTGTCGGTGCGGGCCACGCTCAAGGCCGTCGAGCAGCTGGTGGGCGCCGACGACCAGAGCGGCTGGACGGCGACGACGCAGGCCACCGCGACCGTCATGGCCTCGCAGGATCTGCGCGAGGGCATGAGCGCGTTCGCCGAGAAGCGCTCGCCGGTCTGGCAGGGCCGCTGAGCCCGCGCGGCCCGTGGCTACAGTCCGTCCCGTGCACGAGCTCCCCACCGGGTCCCTGACCGAGCTCCTCACCCTCGAGAAGATCGAGGAGGACCTCTTCCGCGCCAGCTACGTCTTTCCCGACCCCTTCCCGCTGTACGGCGGGCAGGTGCTGGCGCAGGCGCTGCTGGCCGCCGGCATGACGGTCCCGACGGACCGGCAGCCGCACTCGCTGCACGGCTACTTCCTGCGGGCCGGCGACGCCACCCGGCCGACCATCTTCCGGGTGGACCGCGACCGTGACGGCCGGTCCTACTCCGGTCGCCGGGTCGTCGCCGTGCAGAACGGCGAGGTCATCCTCAATATGGTGTGCTCCTTCCACGTGCAGGAGGACGGGCCGGACCTGCAGGTGCAGACGATGCCCGAGGTCGGCCAGCCCGACGACCTGCCGGAGATGAGGCTGTTCCGGCTGTTCTCCATGGAGGCGCGCGACCCCGGCCAGCCGCACCCTGGGGGCACCTGGCCGACGCGGTCGTGGTCGCGGTGCACCGAGCCGCTGGCCGACGACCCGCTGCTGCACGCGGCCGTCCTGACCTACCTGTCCGACATCAACACCGGCCTGTCGCCGCTGTCGACGCAGGACGCCCACTCCAGCTCGAGCCTGGACCACGCGATGTGGTTCCACCGGCCGCTGCAGATGGACGACTGGGTGCTCATGGACCTGGTGCCCGGCACGGTCGCGGCGGGCCGCGGGATGTACACCGGCGCCCTGTACGACCGGGCCGGCCGGCTCGGCGCCAGCATCGCCCAGGAGACGCTGTTCCGCCGACGCCGGCGGTGACCCCGGTCACCCGTCCGTAGGGTGGCGGCTCCCGGGGCGGTCAGCCCCCGCAGACAGGAGACCGCGTGCGGACCTACGAGACGCTGGAGCTGGAGCGGGACGACGACGGAATCGTCGTCCTGGCGCTCAACCGCCCGGACAGGCTCAACGCCTTCACCGAGCAGATGATGCACGACCTCATCGCCGCCTTCGACGAGACCGACGCCGACGACGCCGTGCGCGCGGTGGTCGTGACCGGCCGCGGTCGCGGTTTCTGCGCCGGCGCCGACCTGGCGTCGGGCGACAAGACGTTCGACTACGACGCGCGCGGCGCAGAGACCACCGGGGGAGTGCACCGCGACGGGGGCGGCCGCGTCACCCTGCGCATCTTCGCGAGCCTCAAGCCGGTCATCGCCGCGGTGAACGGCCCGGCGGTCGGCGTCGGCGCCAGCCTGCAGCTGCCCATGGACGCCCGCCTGGCCTCGACGACCGCCAAGATCGGCTTCGTCTTCGCCCGCCGCGGCATCGTCCCCGACGCGGCCGCGTCGTGGTTCCTGCCGCGCATCGTCGGGATCCCGACCGCGCTGGAGTGGTCCTACTCGGGGCGGGTGTTCTCCGCGCAGGAGGCGCTCGACGCCGGCCTGGTCCGCTCCCTGCACGAGCCGGACGAGCTGCTGCCCGCGGCCAAGGCGCTCGCCCTGTCGATGGTGGCCGACTCGGCACCGGTCTCGGTCGCGCTGACGCGCCAGATGATCTGGCGCATGGCCGGAGCCCCGCACCCCATGGTCGCCCACCAGGTGGACAGCCGGGCGCTGCACTCGCGCGGCGGATCGCCCGATGCCAAGGAAGGCGTCATGTCGTTCCTGGAGAAGCGCACGCCGCAGTTCCCGGCCAAGGTCTCCAGCGACGTGCCCGCCGTCTGGGAGACCTGGCCGGACCCCGACTTCGCCTGACCGGGCCGGAGCAGGCGTTCAGCGCGTGACGCTCTGCTCCTGCCCGGTGTAGGTCTTGCGGAGCTCCCGCTTGAGCACCTTGCCGGTGGCGGTGCGCGGGAGCTCCGCGAGAACCTCGACCCGGCGCGGGCACTTGAAGTGGGCGAGGCGCTCGCGGGCGTAGGCGACCAGCTCCGCCTGGTCGACCTCCGCGCCCGGCGCAGCGACCACGACGGCGACGACCGCCTCGCCCCACCGCTCGTCCGGCACCCCGATGACGGCGACGTCGGCGACGGACGGGTGGCGGAACAGCACCTGCTCCACCTCGATGGGGTAGACGTTCTCGCCGCCCGTGATGACCATGTCCTTCTTGCGGTCGACCAGCGTGTAGAAGCCCTCGTCGTCGACCTTGCCGAGGTCACCGCTGTGGAACCAGCCGCCGCGCCACGCCTCCGCCGTCGCGACCGGGAGCCCCCAGTAGCCGCGGAACATGCTGGGACCGCGCATGACGAGCTCACCGACCGTGCCGACGCGGACCTCGCGGTCGTCGTCGTCCACGATCTTGGCCTCGGCGTGCATCATCGGCCGGCCGACCGAGCCCTGCTTGCGCACGGCGTCCTCCGGGCTGAGCGCCATCGTGTTGGCGCACGTCTCGGTCATGCCGAAGCCCTCGAGGAACTGCCACCCGTGGCCCTGCAGGAACTCGATGACCGTGATCGGGCACGGCGCCCCCCCGCTGAGGCAGAAGCGCAGTGCCGACAGGTCGAAGGACGCGAAGTCCGGATGCCGGGTGATGGCGTGCCACATGGCCGGGACGAGGAACTGCACGGTGGCCCGCTCCTGCGCCATGGCGGTCAGCGTGCCGGTGGCGTCGAAGCCCTCGAGCAGGACCACCCGACCGCCGACGTACAGCAGCGGCAGGGTGTGGACCATCAGCCCGCCGATGTGGAACAGCGGCGCGGGCGTGGTCGTGACGTCGTCGCGGGACAGGCCCGGGCCCATGGTGACGGCGTGCACCGCGTTGGTCTGGATGGTCGCGTGCGTGATGACGGCGCCCTTGGGGCGGCCGGTCGTCCCGGACGTGTACATGATCAGTGCCAGGTCGTCGATGCTCACGTCGTCGTCGCGCGCAGCGGTGGAGCCGCTCGCGAGAAACGCCTCGTACTCGATCGCATCGGTGCCCTCGGGCACCGTGCCGCCGATGCTCACGACGTGTCGCACGTGCACGCCGGGAACGGCGAGCGCGGCGGCGGCGAGCGAGGCCAGCTCGCTGGACACGACCAGCACGACGGCGCCGGAGTCGCTCAGGTTGTAGGCGACCTCCTCGCCGGAGAGCCGGTAGTTGTTCGGCACGAAGATCGCGCCGAGCTTGGCCACCGCGAAGAGGGTCTCCACGTGCTCGATGCCGTTGAGCGCCAGCGACGCCACCCGGTCGCCGTGCCGCACGCCGGCCGCGTACAGCGCCGCGCTGAGCTGATCCGCCCGCGCGTTGAGCTCCGCGTACGTCCGTCGGCGCTCCCCCTGCACGAGCGCCGTGCGTGACGCGCTGTTGACGGCGTGCTTGGTCAGCCACCAGCCGATACCCCGGTCCATGCCACTCCTCCTCGTGCCCGACGGGCCGGGCGAGCCCGCAGTGTGGCCTGGGCGGTCGGTCCTGTCAGGCGGTGTCGGCGTCGCCAGGCACCCCTAGGCTGCGCGCATGCGCGTCGGCATCCCGAAAGAGGTCAAGGACCACGAGTACCGCGTGGCCATCACGCCCTCGGGGGTCCACGAGCTCGTGACGCATGGCCACGAGGTGGCGGTCGAGCGCGACGCCGGCACCGGGTCCTCGATCCCGGACGAGGAGTTCGTCCGGGCCGGTGCCACGATCGTGGACGCCGCGGACGACGTCTGGGCCGGCGCCGACCTGGTGCTGAAGGTCAAGGAGCCGGTCGCCGAGGAGTACCACCGGCTGCGGTCCGGCCAGGTCCTGTTCACCTACCTGCACCTGGCCGCCTCCCGCGCCTGCACCGACGCGCTGCTGGCCTCCGGCACCACCGCCGTGGCCTACGAGACGGTGCAGCTGCCCGACCGGTCGCTGCCGCTGCTGGCCCCCATGTCGGAGGTCGCCGGGCGGATGGCCCCGCAGGTCGGCGCGCACTGCCTGGAGCGCGGCGCCGGCGGCCGCGGCGTGCTCATGGGCGGCGTCTCCGGCGTCTACGCCGCCAAGGTCGTCGTGCTGGGTGCCGGCGTGAGCGGCATGAACGCTGCCGCCATCGCGCTCGGCATGCAGGCCGAGGTGCTCCTGCTCGACAAGAACGTGCAGAAGCTGCGGGAGGCCGACCGCATCTACCAGGGCCACCTGCAGACCGTCGCCTCCAACGCCTACGAGATCGAGCGCGCGGTCCTGGACGCCGACCTGGTCATCGGCGCCGTGCTGGTGCCGGGCGCCAGGGCGCCCACCCTGGTCACCGACGCGCTGGTGGCGCGGATGAAGCCCGGTGCCGTGCTCGTCGACATCTCCGTCGATCAGGGCGGCTGCTTCGAGTCGACCCGGCCGACGACCCACTCGGACCCGACCTTCCAGGTCGAGGGCAGCCTGTTCTACTGCGTCGCCAACATGCCGGGAGCGGTGCCCCACACGTCGACGTACGCCCTGACCAACGTGACCCTGCCGTACGTCCTGGAGATCGCCGACCGGGGGCTGGCCGGCGCCGTGGCCCGCGATCCCGCCCTGGCGCTGGGCGTCAACGTCGCGCAGGGGCAGCTGGTCTACGCGCCGGTCGCCGAGGCGCACGGCCTGCCGTGGGTCCCGCTGACCGGGGTCCTGGGCTGAGCGCGGTCGCGACCCCGCCGGCCGCGGGGCGGGCGGAGGCCGGCCGGGTCGTCGACGCCTACCTCGACCACCTGGCGGTCGAGCGCGGGCTGGCGGCCAACACCCTGCTGTCCTACCGGCGCGACCTGCGCCGCTACGTCGCCGCCCTGCACGATCAGGGGGTGCACCGCCTGGACGAGGTCGGCGAGCAGCACGTCACGGGCTTTCTGGCGCTGCTCCGGCGTGGCGACGGTGCCCACCCGCCGCTGTCGTCGACCTCCGCCGGGCGCGCCGTCGTCGCCGTGCGCGGGCTGCACCGCTTCGCCCACCGCGAGGGGCTGACCGCCGACGACCCCTCCCGCGACGTCAAGCCGCCGACGCCGGCCCGACGACTGCCCCGGGCCATCACCGTCACGGAGGTCGAGCGGCTGCTCGCGGCTGCCGGCGGCGCCGACCAGCCGGCGCTCGCGCTGCGCGACGTCGCGCTGCTCGAGCTGCTCTACTCGACCGGAGCGCGGATCTCCGAGGCGGTCGGGCTGGACGTCGACGACCTGCAGCGGGGCACCGGCCTGGTCCGGCTGGACGGCAAGGGCGGCAAGCAGCGGCTGGTGCCGGTCGGGTCCTACGCCCAGCAGGCGGTCGACGCCTACCTCGTGCGCGGGCGGCCGGAGCTCGCCCAGCGCGGGCGCGGCGTGCCGGCGCTGTTCCTCAACGCCCGCGGCGGGCGGCTGTCCCGCCAGAGCGCCTGGTCGGTCCTGCGGGCGGCCGCGCTGCGGGCCGGCCTCACCGTCGAGGTCAGCCCGCACACCTTGCGGCACTCCTTCGCCACGCACCTGCTCGACGGCGGCGCCGACGTCCGGGTGGTGCAGGAGCTGCTCGGCCACGCCTCGGTCACGACGACCCAGGTCTACACGCTGGTGACCGTCGACCGGCTTCGCGAGGTCTACGCCACCGCGCACCCGCGCGCCCGCGGCTGAGTCCGGCAACCCGCGGGCGTGCGGTGCCCGTTCCCGCGGAGGCTTTGTCCGGGAGGCGGCCGCACGCGTAGGGTCCCCGGCTGATCGTCGCCGAGGGCGACAGGTCGAGACGTCGCGTCGGCGCTTCGCCGACAGAGAGGCATATGGACCTGTGACCATGTCGACAAAGCGCGTCGCCGCCCCCGCTTCCCCGCCCCTGCGGCGCCCGGCCGGGGCGCCCCGCCCACCGGCCGGGGAGCAGACTCCCGAGCTCGACCTGGCCCCCGAGGAGCTCGGCCCGACCGGCCGGCCCCGGCCGGTGCTGGTCGAGCCGGCGCCGCTGGACCATCACGGCCCGGCCCGGATCCTCGCCCTGTGCAACCAGAAGGGCGGCGTCGGCAAGACGACGAGCACGATCAACCTCGGTGCCGCGCTCGCGGGCTTCGGACGGCGCGTGCTGCTCGTCGACCTCGACCCGCAGGGTGCGCTGGCCGTCGGCCTCGGCGTCAACCCGCTGCAGCTGGACCGCACCGTCTACAACCTGCTGATGGAGCGCGACGTCGCCGTCGAGGACGTCCTGCTCGAGACGGCCGTGCCGGGCATGGACCTGCTGCCCAGCAACATCGACCTGTCGGCCGCGGAGGTGCAGCTGATCAGCGAGGTGGGGCGCGAGCAGACGCTGCAGCGCGCCCTGGCGCCGGTGCTGGGTGACTACGACGTCGTCCTCGTGGACTGCCAGCCGTCGCTGGGGCTGCTCACCGTCAACGCCCTCACGGCAGCGCACGGCGTGATCATCCCGCTGGAGTGCGAGTTCTTCGCGCTGCGCGGCGTGGCGCTGCTCATTCAGACGATCGAGAAGGTCAAGGAGCGGCTCAACCCCCGCCTGGAGGTCGAGGGCATCCTCGCCACCATGTACGACGCACGCACGCTGCACGGCCGCGAGGTGCTGTCCCGGGTCGTCGAGGCCTTCGGCGACCGGGTCTTTCACACCGTCATCAACCGCACGGTGCGCTTTCCGGAGACGACGGTCGCCGGAGAGCCGATCACGACCTACGCGCCGACCTCGGCCGGCGCGCAGGCCTACCGCGACCTGGCCAAGGAGGTGCTCGCCCGATGAGCCGGCGGGCAGACCTGCCCGGCGCCGCAGAGCTGTTCCGCCCCACCGAGCCGG
>JAOPWI010000366.1 GCA_025965755.1 Frankiales bacterium
GCCCACAGCACGACCGGCGTGATGACGTACCCCGACCGCGTCGGGTAGTCGTCCAGCAGGCCCAGAACCGCGTCCGCGGCCACCAGGACCCCGAGCTCCTCGTGCATCTCCCGGCGGGCCGCGTCGACCGACGACTCGCCGCCGTCGGTGCGCCCGCCCGGCAGCGCCCACTGCCCGGCGTGGGCGCGCATGCGGGCGGCCCGGCGGGTGAGCAGGACACCCACGCCGCCGTCGTCCTCCACCAGGGCGACCGCGACCGCAGCGGCCTTGCGGCCCTCCAGGGACGCCTCGGTCCGCGGGAAGTCCGCCAGCCGGGCGGTGATCGACGCGCGTGAGGGGTCCATCGCACTGTCATACCCCGCCGCGCGGCTGTGTGCCGGCTGACGGCGGGACGGCCGGGTCCTCAGTAGCGGGCGCCGACCACCTGGTCGCCGAGCGGATCGAGCTCGGCCAGCGCCTCGTCGTCGAGCTCGACGTCGAGGGCGGCGACGTTCTGCTCCAGCCACTGGACGCGCTTGGTGCCCGGGATCGGCACCAGCGGGATGCCCAGCCGGCGGGACTGCGCGTGCACCCAGGCCAGCGCGACCTGGGCCGGCTGGGCGCCGAGCCGGTCGGCCACGCCGCGGACGGCGTCCACGATCGCCTGGTTGGCGTCGCCGGCCTCGCCGGCGAAGCGCGGGTTGCGGCCACGGAAGTCCTTGGGACCCAGCGCCGACCGGTCGACCGTGCCGGTGAGAAAGCCGCGCCCGAGCGGCGAGTAGGGCACCAGGCCGATGCCCAGCTCGGCCATCGCGGGGGCCAGCGGCTCGGGGTCGCGCGACCACAGCGAGTACTCGCTCTGCAGGGCGGCGATCGGGTGCACCGCATGCGCCCGGCGGAGCAGCCCCTCGTCCACCTCGGACAGGCCGAGGAAGCGCACCTTGCCCTCCTGCACGAGCTCGGCCATCGCGCCGACGGTCTCCTCGATCTCGACGTCCTGCGGCGGCCGGTGGGCGTAGTCCAGGTCGATGGTGTCGACGCCCAGGCGGACCAGCGACGCCTCGCAGGAGCGCCTGACGAAGGCGCGCGCTCCGCGGATCCTGCGGTCCCGGTCGCCGCCGCTGCGGTCGATGCCGAACTTCGTCGCCAGCTGCACCTCGTCGCGCCGGCCCGCGATGCCCCGGCCGACGAGGACTTCGTTGTGCCCCTGGCCGTACACGTCAGCGGTGTCCAGGAAGGTGACACCCAGGTCCAGCGCGCGGCCGATGGTGGCGAGGGACTGGTCCCAGTCCGCCGGGCCGTACCACTCGCTCATGCCCATGCAGCCCAGGCCCTGGGCCGAGACGGTCAGGCCTGCCAGGTCGACGGTGTCCATCTGCGCTCCTGACGTCGGGAGGTCCTGTCTACCCCGTGCCCGGGACCGTCAACACGGCCCCGGGTCCGCACGGCGCGGTGGTCGCGGCCCGGCGGCACCGGTCTGCTGCCCCACCCACGCAGGGCCGGTGATGGCGATGGGACAGTCCTCGCATGGAGGAACACGGGGCTCTGGCGGACGACCAGCGGCCGGTCGTCGCCGTCGCGAACCGGCTGCCGCTGCAGCAGGGCAGCGACGGCTGGGAGCTGTCCCCCGGCGGCCTGGTGACGGCGCTGCGGCCGGTGATGGAGCGGCGCAGCGGCACCTGGGTCGGCTGGGACGGCGGGGACACCGGCATTCCGGCGCGGCTGCCGAGCATGAGCATCGACCTGCAGGGCGTGACCCTGACCGCCGAGCAGGTCAACGGCTACTACCACGAGTTCGCCAACCGGACGCTGTGGCCGCTGCTGCACGACGCCGTCGAGAAGCCGGTGTTCGAACGCTGCTCCTGGCAGGCCTACCGGGAGGTCAACGAGGCCTTCGCGGCCGCCGCCGTGGAGGCGCTGGGCCGCCACCCCCAGGCCCTGCTGTGGGTGCACGACTACCACCTCATGCTGGTCCCCGAGCTGGTCCGGGCCGCCCTTCCCGAGCAGCGGATCGGCTTCTTCCTGCACGTGCCGTGGCCGGCGCCGGACCTGTACTCCCGGCTGCCGTGGCGCCGCGAGGTGCTCAGAGGCCTGCTCGGCGCCGACGTGGTCTCGTTCCACACCGAGGGCTACCGCCGCAACTTCGTCCGCTCCGCCACCCGGGCGCTGCCGACCGACGTCGTCGTCCGCGGCACGACCGTGGGCCACGAGGGCCGGGCCATCGCGACCACCGCCGGCCCGATCTCGATCGACGCCGCGCAGTACGCCGAGACCGCCACGTCACCCGAGACCGCCCACGCGCTGGCCGCCCTGGAGGCGCAGTTCGCCGGCCGCACGGTGCTGCTGGGCGTCGACCGCCTCGACTACACCAAGGGCATCGTCGAGCGCCTGCTCGCCGTCGAGTTGCTGCTGGAGCGCCGGCCCGACCTGCGCGACCAGCTGGTCTTCATCCAGATCGCCGTCCCGAGCCGGGACGACGTGCAGGAGTACCGCGACCTGCGCGCGACGGTCGAGCAGACCGTCGGGCGCATCAACGGCCGCTTCACCCAGCCGGGCACCGACGTCCCGGTGCACTACCTCTACCGCGGCCTGCCGCAGTCGCAGCTGGCCGCCCACTACGCCGCCGCCGACGCCCTGCTCGTCACGCCGCTGATCGACGGCATGAACCTCGTCGCCAAGGAGTACGTCGTCGTGCAGCACGCGCTGCGCCGGGCCGGGGTGCTCGTGCTCAGCGAGTTCACCGGCGCCGCTGCCGAGCTGCGCGAGGCCCGGCTGTGCAACCCGTTCGACGTCGAGGGGCTGTCGCACCTCATCGAGGGCGTGCTCGACGAGCCGCTCGCAGGCCGCCGCCGGCGGATCGCGGCCATGGCCCGCCGGGTGCACCAGCACGACGTGCACCGCTGGGTCGCCACGCAGATCGCCGACATCGGCGGGCAGGCCCGGGAGCCGGTCCGGGACCGCTGATCCCCGCAGGCTCTTGAGCGAACGCTCAGTCGGGCCTATGGTCAGCCGACCGCGAGACCCGACGTCCGGAGGAGTGCTGGTGTTGCAGACGAGGTTCACCGAGATGTTCGGGGTCGAGCACCCGATCGTGCAGGGCGGCATGCAGTGGGTCGGCCGCGCCGAGCTCGCCGCCGCCGTCTCCCAGGCCGGCGGCCTGGGCCTGATCACCGCGCTGACCCAGCCGACGCCCGAGGCTCTCGTCAAGGAGATCGCCCGGGCCCGCGAGCTGACCGACAAGCCCTTCGGTGTCAACCTCACGATCCTGCCGGCGATCACGCCGCCGCCGTACGACGAGTACCGCCAGGCGATCGTCGAGTCCGGCATCAAGGTGGTCGAGACCGCCGGGTCCAACCCGGCACCGCACCTGCCGACCTTCCACGGCGCCGGCATCAAGGTCATCCACAAGTGCACGAGCGTCCGGCACGCCGTCAAGGCGCAGAACCTCGGCGTCGACGCGGTGAGCATCGACGGCTTCGAGTGCGCCGGCCACCCCGGCGAGGACGACGTTCCCGGCCTCGTGCTCATCCCGGCCGCCGCCGACCAGCTGACCATCCCGTTCATCGCCTCGGGCGGTTTCGGTGACTCCCGCGGCCTGGTCGCCGCGCTGGCGCTCGGCGCGGACGGCGTCAACATGGGCACGCGCTTCATGTGCACCGTCGAGTCGCCCATCCACGAGGACATCAAGCGCGCCATCGTGGAGGCCGACGAGCTGGCGACCGAGCTCATCTTCCGGCCGCTGCGCAACACCGCGCGGGTCGCGAGCAACAGCGTCAGCCGCGACGTCGTCGGGATCCTGGAGCGCGGCGGGCAGTTCCCCGACGTTCAGGAGCTGGTGGCCGGCTCCCGCGGCCGCAAGGTCTACGAGGACGGCGACCCCGAGGCCGGCATCTGGTCGGTCGGCCTGGTCCAGGGCCTCATCCACGACATCCCGACCTGCGAGGAGCTCATCTCGCGCATGGTCAGCGAGGCCGAGGAGCTCATCGGCAAGCGGCTTGCCTCGCTCATCAGCTGACCCGGCGGCGCCGGCCGGCACGGGCGCCGACTGGCGCCGGTGCCGGCCGCTCGCGCTGACGCCGATCCTGACGGCGGCCATGGACGCCTTCTCCGACCAGGGCTTCCACGGCACCCCGGTCCGCGACATCGCCCGACGCGTCGGGGTCACCGTTCCGGCCCTCTACTACCACCACGCCAACAAGGAAGCCCTCCTCGTCTCGCTGCTGGAGACCGGCGTGGAGGACGTGCTCCTTCGGGCCTCCGCCGCGGTCGCCGAGGCCGGCGACGACGCGGAGCGGCGGCTGCGCTTCGTCGTCGAGGCCATCGTGGTGCACATGACCGGGCGGACCCGGCTGGCGGCGCTCGACTCCGAGCTGCGCTACCTCGCACCGGACAACCGCAGGCGCTACGCCGCCATGCGCAAGCAGGTCGAGGACCTCGTGACCGACATCCTGCGCAGCGGGTTGGCCGCCGGCGTCTTCGACGTCGACGACCCGGACGAGACCTCGCGGGCGCTGCTCGGGATGTGCCAGGCGATTCCCCGCTGGTACCGCCCGGGCGGTCCGCTGGGCGCCCGCGACGTGGCCGCCCGCTACGTCTCCATCGCCTGCCGCACGGCCGGCGTCCGCACCACCTCGGAGGTCTCGTCATGAAGGTCGGCTACCACCTCGGCTACTGGTCCAGCGGCCCGCCGCCCGGCGCCCTGGACACGGTCAAGGAGGTCGAGGCGCTCGGTTACGACTCGCTGTGGACCGCCGAGGCGTACGGCTCGGACTGCCTGACGCCGCTCGCCTGGTGGGGTGCCTCGACGGTCCGGATGCGCCTGGCCACCAACATCCTGCAGATCTCCGCGCGCACCCCCACGGCGACCGCCATGGCGGCGCTCACGATGGACCACCTGTCCGGCGGCCGGTTCGTCCTGGGCCTCGGCGTCTCCGGCCCGCAGGTGGTGGAGGGCTGGTACGGCCAGCCGTACCCGAAGCCCCTGGCACGGACCAAGGAGTACGTGCAGATCGTGCGGGACGTGCTGGCCCGCGAGGCGCCGGTGCGCAGCCAGGGCGAGCACTATCCGCTGCCCTATCCCGGCGGCACCGGCCTGGGCAAGCCGCTCAAGCCGACCGTGCACCCGCTGCGCAGCGATGTTCCGATCATGCTGGGCGCAGAAGGGCCCAAGAACGTCGCGCTGGCCGCCGAGATCGCCGACGGCTGGCTGCCGCTGTTCTTCTCGCCGAAGGCCGACGACTTCTACCGGGCGGCCCTTGCGGAGGGCTTCGCGCGTCCGGGGGCTCGGCGCACCGCCGACGACTTCGAGGTGGCGGCATCCGTCCCGATGATCGTCAGCGACGATGTCGAGGCCGCCGCCGACCGCATCCGGCCCGGGCTCGCCCTCTACATCGGGGGCATGGGCGCCAAGGGGGCCAACTTCCACCTCGACGTCTTCGCGCGCATGGGTTACGAGTCACTCTGCGAGAAGGTGCAGGAGGCCTACCTCGGCGGGCGCAAGAAGGAGGCCATCGCCGCCATTCCGACCGAGCTGGTCGACGACGTCGCGTTCGTCGGCCCGCCGGAGCGCATCCGCGACCAGGTCGCGAAGTGGGAGGACACGGTGGTCGGCACCCTGCTCGTGCAGTCGCCACCCGTCGGCGAGGACTACCTGTCCGGCCTGCGGGCGATCGCGGACGTCCTGCTGTAGGTCGCGGTGTCACAGCGGCGTCGCGGGGAACGGGGGGGCCATGACCGCACCCGAGGAGAACCCGCCCGCCGACGAGGACCGCACCGAGAGCGCAGGCAACACCGGCACGCTGGCCGCCGCGACGCAGGACAACGACCCGAGCGACCCGCTCGGTCCGCTCAACCGCGTCACCGAGGACGGCGACCACAGCTAGCGGCGCCTGCCGCCGGCACGGGCGCTCTGCACGCCACGTCCGGCGGCGCGTCGACCGGGCGTGGTAGGCAGCGGCGTGATCTTTGATACCGACCCCGCCCCCATGGTCATCACCGGGACCCGGCAGCACGCCGCGTGGACGGCGCGCGAGGTGCCGCCCGTGGAGCAGCTCGCGGACGACCTGTGGTCGCTGCCGGTACCGATCCCGCGGAGCCCGCTGCGCTACATCACCGTCTACGTCCTCGCCACGCCTCGTGGCCCCGTGCTGATCGACGCCGGCTGGGACAGCGAGCAGGGCTGGGCCGCGCTGGAGCAGGGGCTGCGCACCTGCGGCTTCGCGGTCGCGGAGGTCGCCGGAGTGCTCGTCACGCACTTCCACTTCGACCACCTGGGGCTCGCGGCGCGGGTCCGCGAGGAGTCCGGCGCCTGGGTGGCCATGCACCCCGCGGACGCCGACCTGCTCGCCCGGCCCGACTACGCCCAGGCCGCGGTCGCCGTCCGCGCCGAGGCGGAGTTCCTCATCTCGCTGGGCGCGACCCCCGCGGAGGCCGCGGCCGCGGTCTTCACCGTCGAGGAGTACGCGGTGTTCAACACCATCGCGACGCCGGACCGGCTGGTGCAGGACGGCGACCTGGTCGACGTCGCGGGGTGGCAGGTGCGCGCGCACCACACCCCCGGTCACACCCCCGGCCACCTGTGCTTCCACGACGAGCGGACCGGCCGGCTGTTCGCCGGCGACCACGTGCTGCCGCGCATCACGCCCAACATCTCGCTCGAGCGCTCCGCCGACCGCGACCCGCTGGGCGACTACCTCGACTCCCTGCAGCGGGTCGGCGAGCTGGACGTCGACGAGGTGCTGCCGGCACACGAGTGGCGGTTCCGCGGGCTGCGGGCCCGCACCGCGGCGCTGGCCGCCCACCACGAGACGCGGCTGACCGAGCTGCTGGACGCGCTGCGGCGGCACCCGCACTCGACGGCGTGGGACGTGGCGGGCGAGCTGACCTGGTCGCGCCCGTGGGAGCAGTACGACGGCCGGATGCGCATCTTCGCCGTCACCGAGACGGCGTCCCACCTGGCCCGCCTGGTGGCCGACGGGCGGGCGCGGGCGACCGCGGGGCGTACCGCGACGTTCTCGGCCGCGGACTGACCGGCCGGAAACCGTCACCGGTCCGGCCGGCGCGCCGCGGGCGCATCAGGAGCCCGCGAACTCCGCTTTGCGCAGGTGCAGGGTGATGAACTGGAACACCGGTCGGAACCCGTGGCGGGCCGTCTGCTGCGCGTCCGCGACGGCGTGCAGGTCGACCGCTCCCGCACCGGACATGAGGTCGTCCACGTCGCAGTCGTCGCCGTGGTAGACGAAGGAGCGGCCGGCCGCCGCCGCGTCGCGCAGCTCCACCGGCACCAGGACGGTGCACGCGAACCCGTGCTCGCGGACCCGGTCGGCGAGGTCCCAGCCGAAGCGCCAGTGCACGAGCGTGCCGTCCCCGTGGTACTCCGGTCCTGGCGGCGGGGCCGTCTTCGCCTGCGGGAACGGCACCTGCAGGAAGACGTCGCCACCGGGCCGCAGGATGCGACGCAGCTCGCGGAGCGCCCGGTCGGTGTCCGGGACGTGCTCGAGCACGTGGGGAGTCAGGACGACATCGACGCTGCTGTCCGGCAGCGCGATGTCCTGCAGGTCGAGCTGCAGGTCCGCCTTGTGCGCGGAGAGGTCGAAGTCGCTGGACAGGTAGGTCAGCCGTTCGGCCATCCGGGCGCGGTACCCGGCGCCGAGGCGCGGTGAGGTCTCCAGCAGCGTGGCGCCGGCGTCGTACGCCGTGCGCTGCGTCCAGCACCAGTACAGGAAGCGGTCACGACCGATGGACCCGCACACCGGGCAGGGCGCCGACTCGCAGTGCTCGACCCCGCCGAACGCCGCGCCGCGCCATCCGCAGACGTTGCACTCCACCGCATCGGCGGCGGAGGCGAGCACCGCCTCCGGCCAGCGCAGCAGCCGCCGGTCACCTCGCGCAGCGCGCCAGGCGAGCAGGGCCCGCCGCGTCTCGGTGTCCCTCCACAGCTGCGCCTGCGTCTGCGCCCCGCGCAGCGCGGACCGGGCCGGGGCAGGCAGCTGTCGGACGAGCCTGTGCAGGACGGGGTGCATGCGCGGAGTGTGCCGTGCCGGCGCGGTCCTGGCGATCATGAGGGCGCACGCCGGGCCGGGCGTGATCGCTGGGCGATGTCCGGCTCCCGGGCTACCCTGTGCGCCTGGGCCGCCCGGTGGGGCGGCGTACGGGTGTCGAGCACACGACGGTCGTGGGGGGCGAGCGGGTGCCCTTTCCCGCCGACCGCGTCGCGGTCTGCGCCACCTCTGCCGCTCAGGACCACCATGACCGACCTGCCGTCTGCGAGCGAACCTCAGCGAGCGTTCGAGGAGCTTGCCCGCATCACCCTCGCTGACCACTCGCTCGAGACGGTGATGGAGAAGATCTCCGCGCTGACCAAGAGCAGCATTCCGGGTGCGAGCGAGGTGTCGGTGACCCTCGTCGAGCAGGGCGAGCCGCGCACCGTCGCGTTCACCGGCCAGCTGGCCATCGCCATGGACGAGCGGCAGTACGCGCGCGGATACGGGCCCTGCCTGGACAGCATCGCCGGCGCTGAGCTGGTCCGCATCGACAGCATGCAGGCCGAGCAGCGGTGGCCCGAGTACGTCCAGGACGGACTGCGCCACGGCGTGGGCAGCTCGCTGTCGATTCCGGTCCCGCTCCAGCGGGAGGTCGCGGCCGCGCTCAACATCTACGGCACCGGCGAGCACGCCTTCGATGACGCGAGCGCCGAGCTGGCCTCGACGTTCGCCGCGTACGCCGGCGTCGCTCTGGCGAACATGCACCTGTACGAAGCCCAGAGCCGGGTGGCCGAGCAGCTTCAGAGCGCGATGCAGTCCCGCGCCGTGATCGAACAGGCCAAGGGCATCCTGATGGGCCAGCGCCGGTGCACCGCCGACGAGGCGTTCGACGTGCTCGTGCACCTCTCGCAGGCCGGCAACCGCAAGCTCCGGGACGTGGCACAGGCGCTCGTCAGCGACGCCGCCCGACCCCACCGCGGCTGACCCTGCGCGGCGCGCGGTGTGGCCGGTCCCGCGGTGGGCGGCCCGCCGACGGTCCCCGAGCCGGATCCGGTCCCGGGTCGCGCCCTCCAGGTGGGTGGACGGTGCCCGCGGCCGAGTTACTTGACACGTCACCCAGTCCTGCTACAGTAGGTGACACGTCATCCACATGGGATGGCGACGAACCGACGGAGCACCTCATGACCGCCCCCACCACCACCCCGACGCTCGCCGAGCTGACCGGCACCTACACCCTGGACCCGACCCACAGCCGCATCGGCTTCGTCGCCCGCCACGCGATGGTCACCAAGGTCCGCGGCTCGTTCAACGAGTTCGAGGGCACCGCCGTTCTGGACGGCACGAACCCCGCCGCCTCCTCCGCGACGCTCACCGTCCAGGCCAAGAGCATCGACACCCGCCAGGCGCAGCGCGACGAGCACCTGCGCAGCAACGACTTCCTGGCGATGGACTCCTTCCCCGAGATCACCTTCGTCTCCACGTCCGTCGAGCAGACCGGCGACGCGGAGTTCGAGCTGGCCGGCAACCTCACGGTCAAGGGCGTCACCAAGGCCGTGACCATCCCCTTCACCTACGAGGGTGCCGCCACCGACCCGTACGGCAACCTGCGCGTCGGCTTCGAGGGCGCGGTCGTCATCAAGCGCAGCGACTACGGCGTGAGCTTCAACGCCGCGCTGGAGACCGGCGGCGTGCTCATCAGCGAGAAGGTCACGCTGGAGTTCGAGATCTCCGCGATCAAGAACGTCTGACCGCTCGATCCCGCACACCTCCGTCGGGTGACGGGTGCCGCCGGCCTCGCCGGCGGCACCCCGCCCCGCCACCTCAGCGCCACCCACCCCGGGCAGCTCTGGGCCACACCTGACGCGAGCGGCGTGATGCCAGGGCGAAAGCAGGGGCCCGGCGTCGCCGCCCTGCCACAGCCACTCCCGCTCGACCCAAGGACGGCCCGGCCATGACCTCGCACAAGACCGCCCACACCGCCGTGCCGCTGCACCCGCTGCTGGCCGGGCGGTGGAGCCCCCGCGGCTTCGACCGCAGCCACCAGCTCGACGACGCGGACACCACCGCACTGCTCGAAGCCGCCCGGTGGGCGCCGTCGGCGAACAACACCCAGCCGTGGCGCTTTCTCGTCACCCGTCGCGACGAGCCGGACTTCCCGGCGCTGGCGGGCTTGCTGACCGAGGGCAACCGCAGCTGGGCGCCGCAGGCCAGCGCCCTCGTCCTGGTCGCAGCGCAGACGGCCGACGAGACCGGCCGGCCGCGTCCGTGGGCGCTGTACGACACCGGCCAGGCCGTGGCCGCGCTCAGCGTCCAGGCAGAGGCCCTCGGTCTGCACGTGCACCAGCTCGGCGGGTTCGACGCGGACGCGGCGCGTCACGACTTCGGGCTGACCGACGACCTGACGCCGGTCGTCGTGGTCGCGATCGGGCGGCTCGACCCGGACGCAGTTCTGCCCGAGCCGCTCGCCGCCCGCGAGCTGGCGCCTCGCACCCGCGAGCCGTTGCCGGCCCTGCTGCTCCACCGCCGCCGGACCGGCAGCCGCGCCGCGTAGATCTGCTGCGGTCCCCCCGGGAGCCGCCGTCGGTCCGGAGGCGCCGCCCGGTGTGGTCGCGGACGGGGACCGGCCTGGGCCTTTGGTCCCCGTCCGCGACGGCGCAGCTGTCAGGCGGCGCGCTTGGCCGCAAGCGCCTTGCCGGCCTGGGCGGCTGCCTCCTGAGCGGTCTGGTGCATGAGCGCCGCGATCTCGGTGAACTCGTCCAGAGCCGGGTTGACGCCGACCAGGGTGAACTCGCGCTCGATCACTGTGAGGTCAGCGCCCCAGAGGTCGACGAGGATCCGGCGCAGGTAGTCGCTGCTGTGGTCCCACCCTGCGCGGGGCGTGCCGGCGCCGTAGGCGCCGCCGCGCGTGATGATCAGTACCGTCGGGGTGCCCTCGAGGAGCCGGGTGCCCTGCGGCGCGCCGGCGAGCGCGAGGTCGATCCACGTCTTGGCGTGCTGCGAGACCCCGAAGTTGTACAGCGGCAGCGCCAGGACGGCGCTGGTCGCCTCCTGCAGCTCCGCGGCCACCCGCTGAGCGAGCTCGACCGCCTCGCGCTGCTCGGCGCTGCGATCGGCCTCCGGCGTGTAGCTGCCGGAGATGGCGGCCGCCCAGGCCGGCGCGGGCAGCGGGTCCTGGCCGAGGTGGCGCCGCACGACCGGCACCTCCGGACTGGCGGCGACCAGCTCGGCCAGAACGAGGTCGGCCAGCGCGCTGCTGGCGGAGCGCTCGCCCTGAATGCTGGCGTCGATGCGGAGCAAGGACATGAGTTCCCCTGACGAGAGTGACTTGAACGTTCAACTCAAGCTAAGTCAGCCGTGTTGAAGGTTCAAGCCCGCCGGTAGACTGCGGATGTGACCTCCGGCACCGTCTCCGAGCCTGCTGCGCCGTGGCTGACGCCCGCCCAGCAGCGCGACTGGCGGGCCCTGGTCGCGCTGTTCATGACGCTGCCGCCGGCCCTGGACGCGCAGCTCAAGCGAGACGCCGGCCTGAACTCCTTCGAGTACCACGTGCTCGCTGCGCTCTCCGACGCGCCGGACCGAGCGCTCGTGCTCAGCGAGCTGGCCGTCATGTCCCAGGGGTCGCTCTCCCGGCTGTCCCACGCCATCACCCGGCTCGAGCGATCCGGGTGGGTGGACCGCCGCAGCTGTGCCGACCGCACTGGCCGGCGCACCGAGGCACGGCTCACGGAGGCCGGCCTCGCCAAGCTCGAGCAGATCGCGCCCGGACACGTGCGCGAGGCGCGCCGCCTGGTGATCGACGTGCTGAGTTCCGCTCAGCTCGCCGCGCTCGGCGACGCCGCCAGGACGCTGCTCGCCGCCGCCGTGCCGGATGCGCCCCGGGGGTGCCCGCAGCTCTGAGCGCGGCGCCGCCGGTCACCTGCGCCGGTTCACCGCCCAGGAGCCGGTGGCTCCTCACCACGGGCCCACGCCAAACGCCGGGCTGGGGACAACCCCAGCCCGGCGCTTGGACAAGCCCCCGACCCCGCGAACGCGTCGGGGGTGCTGCTACTTCGGGTCGCTGATCGACCCGGTCTGGCCCTCGCTGTTCAGCAGCTCGCCGATGAACTCGTACTTGCCGGTGCCGCCCTTCTGGGCCGGCGGGACGTAGCGCGCGAACCGTGCCGCCTCAGGCATGTAGGCGTCGTTCGTGCCGTCGGTCTTGTAGGTCGCGCCATCGAGAGAGAGCGGGTGGGTGAAGTCGGCGTTCCAGACGACCTTCATCACGTTGACCCGGTTCAGGCCACCCTCTTCCGCAGCGGCCGCCCGGAGCACCTTCTCCAGGAGGATGGCGTACGTCGCGCCGGTGAAGTACGAGCCCTGCTGGGGGTCGTGTCCCTTGTCCTGCAGGATCTTGTTGACCTTCTGAACCTCCGGGTCGTCCGTCATGCTGGAGTCCTTGCCGGCGACGGCGACCAGGACGCCCTTGCCGGCAGGGTCCACCGGCTTGAAGTAGGCCGGCACGCTCTGGCAGTTGTAGGACAGGATCTTCTCCTGCCGGGCGTTGGCCAGCGCCGCCATGCTCTGCGAGCAGGGAGCGCCGGTGGTGCCGAGGACGATGACGTCCGCGTCGCTGGCGGCCAGGGTCGTGGTCTGGCTGGTGACGTCAGGAGCGGCCGGGTCGTGCGTGACCACCTTGACGAGCTCGATCTTCCCGTCCTCGGCACACTTCTCGATGCCCTGGCGGTAGGTCTTGCCGAAGTCGTTGTCCATGAACAGGCCGGCGACCTTGGCCTTGCCGCCCTTGCCGAGGTTCTCGGCGATGTAGTTGCACCACAGGTTGGCCTCGGTGTTCAGGGCCAGGATGCCGCCGATGGTCCACGGGTGGTTCTTCGGGTCGCCCCAGACCGGGAACCCGGTCAGGTTGAACAGCTGCGGCATGCAGGCTTCCTGCAGCGTGTCCCGGATGGCCAGGTTGTTCGGCGTGCCCACCATGTTCACCATGGCGAACGGCTTGACGGTGTCCAGCGCCTCCTTCGCGTTGGCCAGCGTGCGGGCCGGGTCGTAGGCGTCGTCGGCCGACTTCAGCACGACCTTCTTGCCGTCGATGGGCTCCATCTGGTCGAAGTAGGCGCGCATGCCGTCGTCGGTGGTGCCGAGCGCCGCCACCGGGCCGGACTCCGGCAGGCTCATGTACAGCGTGATCTCGCTGTCCGTGACGCCCTGCTTGGGGTCCCAGTCGGCCGGGCAGTTCGGCAGGTCCAGCGTCGTGCCCGGCGCGATCTCCAGGGGCTCGTCGAGGTTCACCTCGCCGCCGCCCTGCGCGGCTGCGCCGGGCTCGTCGGCGGTGCCGGCGTTCTCGTCGCTGCCGCCGCCGCAGGCCGTGGCCACGAGCGAGACAGCGATCAGCGCGGTGATGAGCCGGAGGCGGGTGGTCCGCATCGGCACGTCCTCTCAAAGTGAGTCGTCTACGGAGTCGTATACGGAGTCATCGGGCCACGTCGGGGATGACGTGGCTCACACTGGCGGACGCTAGCGCGCCGCCACAGGGCGGCGGCGAAGCGGGACACACGGGTGCATCACGAAACGGCGACGGCCGGCCGTGGACTCCCCCGGCGAGCCCGCTCGAGCGCCCGAGCTGCGGCGGCGCACGCCCACCGGAGCACTCGCCCACCCGAGCACTCGCCCACCGGAGCACTCACCTGCCGGAGCACTCGCCTGCCGGACGCGGGAGTTGCGTCGGCGTTGCCCGCCTTGACACTGCGTGTGACCCCGAACACACTGCCGTCCACGCTGGACAGCAAGTCCAGACACTGCGGCCAGGGCGCCGTACGCCTGCGACGACGGGGAGCACCGTGCCGGACGCCGACATCCTGGAACCGCCGTCCGCGCAGCCCGCCAGAGCGGCCGCCGCCGCGCCGCTGACCCAGTCCTGGTGGCCCGCCGACACGAGCGTCGAGCTCAGTGATCTGACGGTCGGCGAGCTGCTCGTCGCCCGGGCGACCGCTCATCCGGACCGGCTGGCCCTCGTCGCCACGTCTCACAGCGGAGAACAGCTGCGGCTCACCTACGCCGACCTGCTGGAGCGGTCCCGCCGGGTGGCCTCAGGCCTGCTGGAGGTGGCCGAGCCGGGTGAGTTCGTGGCGCTGTGGGCGCCGAACGTCGCCGAGTGGCCGATCGTGCAGTACGGCGCGGCTCTGGCCGGCGTCGTCCTCGTCGCCCTCAACCCGGTGCTGCGCGGGGAGGAGCTGCGCTACGCGCTCGACCACTCCGGTGCCGTCGCCCTGATCCATGCCGACACCAGCCGGGACTACGACCTCGCGGCGGTGGTGGCCGAGGTCGCCCCGACCTGCCCGTCGGTCCGCACGGTCGTCAGCCTGTCGGACGTCGACCGGCTGGCCGGCGCGCCGGCGCGCGAGTCGCTGCCGACGGTCCGGCAGCTCGACCCGGTCATGCTGCAGTACACCTCCGGAACCACCGGCACACCCAAGGGCGTGCTGCTGCACCACCGGGCGCTGGTCAACAACGCGATGCTGACGCTGGAGAGCACCGGCGTGGCGGCCGGCGCGGTCTGCGTCAACCCGCTGCCGATGTTCCACACGGCCGCCTGCGTCATCAGCACGCTGGGGCCGCTCTGGATCGGCGGCACCATGGTGCTCCTCCAGCAGTTCACTCCGGCCGCCGCGCTGGCCGCGGTCCGTGACGAGGGCGCGACCGTGCACATGGCGGTGCCCACCGTGCTCGGGGCGCTGCTGGAGGCGGCGAAGGCCGGCGGTGAGCCGGCTCCGCACCTGGACCAGGTCCTGGTCGGCGCCGCCAACGTGCCGCGCACGATGATCGAGGCGGTCGAGGAGGTCTTCGGGGCGTCGGTGCACAACCTGTTCGGCCAGACCGAGCTGGCCCCGGTGATCACGTGCATCCGGCCCGGTGACACCCGTTCGGACCAGGTGTCGTCGGTCGGGCGCCCGCTGCCGCAGGCCGAGGTCAAGATCGTCGATCCGGCGACCGGCGAGGTCGCCCCGCTGGGCACCTCGGGTGAGATCTGCGCCCGGAGCTATCAACAGCTGATCGAGTACTACCGGGATCCGGAGGCCACCGCGGCCGCGGTCGACGCGGACGGATGGCTGCACATGGGCGACCTGGGCGCCATGGACGAGCGGGGAGTCCTCACCCTGACGGGCCGGCTGAAGGAGCTCATCATCCGGGGCGGGGAGAACATCGCGCCCGGATCGGTCGAGAACGTCCTCGTCACCCATCGCGCCGTCCTGGACGCCGCCGTGGTGGGTGTTCCCGACGACACCTGGGGCGAGGTGGTCGTCGCCGCGGTGCGGCTCCGCGAGGCGCTGGAGGACCCGCAGGCCGAGCTCACCGCGTTCTGCCGCGAACGCCTGGCTCCCTACATGGTGCCCGTCCGCTTCGAGGTCGTGACCGACTACCCGATGACGGCGTCCGGCAAGGTGCAGAAGTTCCGGCTGCGTGAGCAGCTCCAGCGACAGGGCGACTGAACTCCGTGGTCGATGCGTACCGCCTGGCGGGCCAGCGGGCGGTCGTGACCGGAGGTGGCCGCGGCATCGGCGCCGCCGTGTGCCGGCGCCTGGCTGCCGAGGGCGCGACGGTGCTCGTCCTGGACCGGGACCTGGACATGGCGCAGGAGGTCGCCGCCGACATCGGCGGCGAGGCGGTCTGTGTGGACGTGGGCGACCCGGCCGCGGTGCAGGAGGCGCTGCGGGACGGCGTCTTCCACGTGCTGGTGAACAACGCCGGGTTCGACGAGTTCGGCTGGTTCACCGAGGTCACGCCTGCCCAGTGGCAGCGGATCCTGCGGGTCAACCTGGAGGGGGTGCTGGCCTGCACGCAGGCGGTACTCCCGGCGATGCAGCGGGCGCGGTACGGGCGGATCGTGACCATCTCCTCGGAGGCCGGGCGGATCGGGTCCAAGGGGAATGCGGTCTACGCAGCGGCCAAGGCAGGAGCGCTGGGGTTCACCAAGTCCATCGCGCGCGAGAACGCGCGGTTCGCCATCACCGCCAACGTCGTCGCCCCGGGCCCGATCGAGACACCGCTGCTGGACCAGGTCCGCGCGCTCGGCGAGCAGGGCACCCGGATGGTCGCGGCCATGGAGGCCGGCACGCAGCTGGGCCGGCTGGGCACGGTGGACGAGGTGGCCGCCGCGGTGGCCTTTCTGGCCGCACCCGAGGCCAGCTACGTCACCGGCGAGGTCCTCGGCGTGTCCGGCGGCATGGGCCTGGGCGGCTGACCGGCCGTCACCGGCGGCGAGCCGCTCCCTCGTACAGCGTCTTCCAGACGATGGACGCGTAGGCGTCGACGAGCCGCTCCACCTGCGCGTCCGAGGCTCCCCGCACCAGCTGGTGGAACCCGCGCTCGGCCATCCAGGTGAGCCAGGCCGCCACCTCGTCGGCGAGCAGGCCCGCGTCCACCGTGCCGTCCTGCTGGCCGAGGTGAATGTGCTGGCGCAGGGTCGCGGTGTTGCGCTCCATCATCCCCGCCACCAGCAGGCGGACCGATGGGTCGTAGCCGGAGGCGTCGACGACCGCGGCCATCAGCGTGGTGTGCGGTCGGTAGAGCTGGACCAGGCGCGACAGCGCCGCCCGCAGCTGGGGCTGACCGGCGTCGGCGGGCAGCGTGTGCCAGGCGCGGGCGGCGTCCTCGAGCTGGCCGAAGATGTCCTGGAACCAGGCGCGGAGCAGCTCCCCCTTGTCGTCGAAGTAGACGTAGAAGGTGGAGCGGGAGACGCCGGCCTCGGCCGCGATCCGCTCGACCGACAGCTCCGTGTAGCTCTCGCCGGCAGCCAGCAGCTGCTCCACCGCGGCCAGCAGCCTGTCCCGGAGCTGCCCACGCCGTTGCGTCCGCGACGTGGAGCTCGGCGTCTTCCGCGTGACGGACGGCATGGGCGAAGACTATGTCCACACACGGTGTCCGAGGCCACCGCGCCCGGGTCAGCCGACCGGGTTGGCCCCCGGGGTCGCCCCGACCAGGTCAACGATCTCCGTCCAGCGCGCGGCGACGTCGTCGATCGTCGGGACCTCCGCAAAGGCGACGCCCTGGGAGGAGAACTGCGCCACCCGGTGCACCTGTCCGCCACCGGCGACCAGCACGCTGCCCGTCTCCGTGCACTCGTCGGTCAGCAGATAGCCGACCACCGGCGCCACGTGCCGGGGATCGAGGCGCTCCAGGACCTCAGCCGGAGCGACGTCCGCGGTCATCCGGGTCGCCGCGATGGGCGCGATCGCGTTCGCGGTCACGCCGTTCTTCAGCCCCTCGATCGCCAGGGTGTTGATGAGCCCGACCAGCCCGAGCTTGGCGGCGCCGTAGTTGGCCTGGCCGAAGTTGCCGTAGATGCCGGACGTGGAGGTCGCGACGACGACCCGGCCGTGCTTCTGCTCGCGGAAGTGCGGCCAGGCGGCGTGCACGGTGAAGAACGCCCCGTACAGGTGCACCTGCTGGACGGCGTCCCAGTCGGCGACGGTCATCTTCTGGAACGACACGTCGCGCAGGATGCCGGCGTTGGCGACCACGCCGTCGATGCGTCCCCAGCGGTCCAGCGCCGTCTGCACGACCGCCGCGCCGCCCTCCTGGGTGGCCACGCTGTCGTAGTTGGCGGCCGCCTCTCCGCCGGCGGCCTCGATCTCGGCCACCACCGCGTCCGCCGCAGCCGAGCCCGCGCCGCTGCCGTCGCGGGCGCCGCCCAGGTCGTTGACGACGATCCGCGCGCCTGAGCGGGCGAGCAGCAGGGCGTACTCCCGTCCCAGGCCGTTGCCTGCTCCGGTCACCGCGATGACTCGTCCTTCGACTCCTGCCATGCGTGCCTGTCTCCTTCGTCGGGGGGTGTGGGCTCAGCGACCGGTGAACCGAGGAGGTCGCCGCTCGATCACGGCAGCCAGGCCCTCACGGGCGTCGGCCGTGCCGGACAGCTCCGAGACCGTACGGGCCTCCTCGGGCAGCTGTGCCTCGACCCGTCCGCCCAGCCCGGACCAGACCAGCCGTTTGGTGGCGGCCAGCGCCTTCGGTGCACCGGCGGCCAGCTGGCGGGCCAGCTGCAGAGCGGCGTCCTGGAGCTGGTCGTCCTCGACGACGCGACTGACGATGCCGAGCGCCAGGGCCTCGTCGGCCGTCAGCGTGGGGTTGGTGAGCAGGATGTCCATGGCCTTGCGGACCCCGACGATCTGCGGCAGCGTCACGGTGGTCCCGGCGTCGGGAGCCATGCCGACGCGGGTCGCCCCTGGCAGGAACCGCGCCGAGCGACCGGCCACGACGAGGTCGGCAGCGCAGACCAGCCCGAAGCCGCCACCGCCGGCGGCGAAGCCGTGCACCGCCGCGATGACGGGCGCCTGCAGCGCGAGCAGCCCCTGCACGCACAGCTGCAGCCAGGCGGTCGCCTCGCGGAGGTACTCCGGAAGCTGCTCCCCCTTGCCGGCGAAGGTCTTGACGTCCCCGCCGGCGCAGAAGTGCTTGCCCTCGCCGCTGAGCAGCAGCACCCGCAGGCCGGCCTGGCCGTGCGCTGCCATGACCGCATCGTTGAGGGCGCGCAGGAACGGCACGTCCATGCCGTTCGCGGCCTCCGGCCGGTTGAGCCGCAGGCGCGCGACCCCGTCGTCATCGAGGTCGAGCAGCGCCGTCCCGCTGTCGATCAGCCTCATCGGCCCGCCCCGTGTGCTGCGGTGAAGCGGTCCACCGACGCCGCGCCGTCGGCGCCGCAGAGGTGCTCGACCGTCGCCTCGAGCTCGAGCGCCAGCCCGTCGGCGAGGGAACCCCGCAGACCCTCCCGGACGAGCCGCTTGAGACGGCGGACGGCGGACCGGTCCTTGCGGGCCAGCCCGGCGACGACGTCCAGCACCGCGGCCTCGAACTGCTCCGGAGCGACGGAGCGGTAGACCAGTCCCCAGTCGGCCGCCTGCGCGCCGGAGAGCCGGTCCCCGGTGAGCAGGTGGGCGAGCCCTCGCTGCCGGCCGACGATGCGGGGCAGGCGCTGCGAGCCGCCCCCTCCGGGGACCAGCCCGTGGTTGACGTGGTTGTCGCACAGCACCGCGTCGTCGCGGACGAGCGCGACGTCGACGGACTGCAGCAGCTCGAACCCGCCGGCCATGGCGTAGCCCTCCACGGCCGCCACCACCGGCACGGGCAGCTCGGCGATCAGCTCGCAGGCGCCGACGAACGCGGTGAACAGCGGTCGCAGCGCCTCGGGTCCCGCCTCGCGCAGGCGCGACACCTCCTGGACGTCGCCGCCGGTGCAGAAGTGGCCGCCGGCACCGCGCACCAGCACGACGTCGGCCCACCCGGCCGCGGACTCGAGCGCGTCGTGGAGCCCCTGGGCCAGAGCGAGGGTGATGGCGTTGCGGGCGTGCGGCCGGTTGAGCAGCACCTCGGCGACCTTGCCCTCGGGCAGGTCCAGGGTGCGTACGAGCACGGGGCTGTCGGTCACGGCGCCTGTTCCCCCCAACGGTGCGACGGATCGAGCAGCGTGCGCAGCTGGCTGTCGGGCAGCCAGACCAGCGACTCGAGCTCGAGCGCGTCGAGAAACCGCACCCGGCCGGACTTCAGGTCCTGAAGGCGCAGCCGCGGGCTGTGGGCCCCGTGGTCCACGCGCACGGCGACGCCCGCGAACTCGTTGGTCACGATGTCGTCGGTCACGGGGCTCCTGGCCGTCAGATGAGGAAAGCGAGGGTCGGCAGCACCCTTGCGTTGTCGACGAGGGCCACCTTCTTGTAGGCCATGCGCAGCTCACCGTCGACCAGCCGCAGCCGGTAGGTGTACCGGCCGGCCCAGACCTCCTTGCCGCGCTCCCGCGACTCCACGAGCACGAAGTTGGCCTGGACCGTCGTCTCGGCCCCGTCGACCGCGAGGACCTCCACGTTGGACACGGTGCGTCGCAACCGGGAGGACGGCACCTGCGCGTAGCGACGTCCGGTCTGCAGCTGAGCGATCCGCGTCGAGATGCGACGCCGGTTGTCGTAGATGACCGACATCTGCGTCATGGGGTCGATGTCGTCAGCTCCGGCCGGGACCCAGTAGAGCCCGTCATCGGTCCACAGCGCCTCCCACGCCTCGAACTGGTGCTCGTCGGCCAGCCGCGCCTCGCGGTAGAGGAACTGCTCGAGCCTGCGGACGTCGACCGCCTCCGCCGTCGTCATCGCGAACCGCCCTCGGTCATGAGCTGCCGGTAGTGCGCCCAGAACCCCCGCATCCCCGTCTCGTCCGTCGCGTCGCCGATGGTCAGCCCGCGCTCGTCCCGTCGCTCACGGTGCAGCCCCCGCCGCAGGTCCAGCCACTCCGGCCGCAGCTCCCCGAGGCCGACCTGGTTGCGCTCGTACATCTCGGTGTCGTCCGCAAGCAGCAGGCCGGCGGGACCGACCGAGCCGATGCTCTGCTGCAGCATGCGCGTGTTCATCTCCGGCGCACCCTTGAGCTGGATCGCCGTCACGTGCTGCACCGACAGGTCCGCCGCCAGTGGCTGGAGCGTGAACAGCTGGATCTCCGCGATGAACAGGTTGGGAAAGACCATCACGTGCGGCGCGCCCTCGATGAGGATGTCCTCGGCCGCGTCGCCGTGCACGCGGCGCATGGCGGCGACGTAGTCCGGCACCTTGCTCTCCGTCGTCCCGAACCACCCCAGGGGCTGGCCGAGCCGGCGGAACTCAGGGCGGAGGTCGTTCTCGCTGTGGCCGTTGCCGAGGGCGCGGGTGACCGCGGTCGACGTCTCGCCGTACAGCGTGCCGATGCCGCTCTCCGCCACGGTGAAGATCGAGGAGTGCACGAACTGCGGGTGGTAGCCGTCCGTCTCGTTCTCTGCCAGCAGCTTCCAGTTGGCCCGCGTGCGGTGCTTGAGGAACCCCGCCGTGATCTCGACCTCGCCCTCCGGCGACAGGCGCACCAGGCGGTCGATCTCGTCGGCCGCGGGTCCCAGGTGCTCGGCGAGCGTCGGACCGTCCGCAGCCATGCTGCCGAAGACGAAGCCCTGGTGGACGGCGACGCGGGCGACGTGGCTCAGCCCCTCCGTCAGCTGCCCCCGGCCGCCGTAGCCCTGGGAGAACGGGTAGCCGAGCAGGTCGCCATCGTTGCGGAACGTCCAGCCGTGGTACGGGCACCGGAAGGAGCTGGAGTTGCCGGCGTCCGCCTCGCAGACCAGGTTGCCGCGGTGCGCGCACCTGTTCAGCAGCAGGTGGACCTGGCCGTCCTTGGCGCGCGTCATGATGACGTCCTGCGGGCCGATGTTCTTGCGCACGTAGTCGTTGGGGCGCGCGACCTCGCTGACGTGACCGACGTAGACCCAGGTGCGGTACCAGATGCGCTCGAGCTCGTCCGCGAAGATGTCCGGCCGGGTGTACAGGGAGCCGTGGACGCGAGCCGGCTGGACCAGGTCCTCGTACCGCGGGCGGGCCCTGCCGGCCTGCGGCGGGATGTCCAGCTGCGTCATGTCGACTCCACCGTTTTCGAATCTGCGTTAGAGAAGACCGTCACACGCGGAGCTGCGGCTGTCAACGACCACCTAGCATCGGGCGATGCCGTCGGAGAGCACCGCTGCCCGCGCGGCCTCGAAGTCCGCGCGTACGCGACAGCGGCTGCTGGACGCGGCCGCCGAGGTGCTCGGCGAGAAGGGCTTCGCCGGGTCGCGGCTGGTGGACATCGCCGACCGCGCTCAGGTCCAGGCTCCGGCGATCTACTACTACTTCCCCTCGCGTGAGGACCTCATCGAGGAGGTCATGCACACGGGGGCCGCCGCCATGCGGGCCCACCTCCAGCGGACCCTGGAGGGACTGAGCCCCGCTTCGCCGATGGACCGCATCACGGCGGCCGTCGAGGCGCACCTGCGGGTGGAGCTGGAGCTCTCGCACTACGCCAGGGCCATCATCCGCAACGCCAACCAGCTGCCGGAGCCCGTGAGCCGTCGCGCGCTGGCAGAGGTGGCCCGCTACAACGACGTCTGGCGGGGCCTGCTGGCCGATCTGCAGGCCGCGGGCGCGTTGCGGCCGGGCTTGGATCCCGCGGTCGCCCGGATGTTCGTGCTGGGCGCGCTCAACTGGGCCGCCGAGTGGTGGGACCCCGAGCGCGGTGCCCTGGACGCGCTGGTGGCTGACGTGCAGTCCATGGTCCGGCACGCGCTGAGCGCCTGACGCCGCGTCCTAGAGTCGCTCGATGACGGTGACGTTGGCCATGCCACCGCCCTCGCACATGGTCTGCAGGCCATAGCGCCCGCCGGTGCGCTCGAGTTCGTGCAGCATCGTCGTCATCAACCGGGCGCCGGAGGCGCCGAGCGGGTGGCCGAGCGCGATGGCGCCGCCGTTCGGGTTCACCCGCTCCGGGTCGGCCGGGAACTCCTTCAGCCACGCCTGCACCACGGAGGCGAACGCCTCGTTGATCTCGACGACGTCCATGTCGGTGATGGACATGCCCATCTTCGCGAGCGCGCGCTCGGTGGCGGGGATCGGGGCCGTCAGCACCCACGTGGGGTCGGCGCCGCGCACGGACATGTGGTGGATCCGCGCCCGCGGGGTCAGCCCGTGCGTCGTCACCGCTCGGTCCGACGCCAGCATGAGGGCCGCTGCGCCGTCCGAGATCTGACTGGACACGGCCGCCGTCACGCGTCCGCCTTCGCTCAGCGTTTTCAGGGTGGCCATCTTCTCCAACGAGGTGTCGGGCCGCGGGCCCTCGTCGGTCGTGACGTCGCCGAAGGCAACGATCTCGCGGTCGAAGCGGCCTTCCGAGATGGCCCGCAGGGCGCGTTGGTGGCTCTGGAAGGAGAAGCGCTCCATGTCCTCGCGGCTGATCCCCCACTTCTCGGCGATCATGTCGGCGGCCCTGAACTGCGAGATCTCGGCGTCGCCGTAACGAGCGCGCCAGCCGGGGCTGGTGCTCCACGGGTCGGGGTCGCCGAACGCCTCACCGGCGGTGAAGCCGGCCATGATCGGGTAGCGGCTCATGTTCTGCACGCCGCCGGCGATGACGACGTCCGCGCTGCCGGACATGATCGCCTGCGCGGCGAAGGACACGGCCTGCTGGCTGGATCCGCACTGCCGGTCCACGGTCACGCCCGGCACCCCGTCGGGCAACCCCGCCACCAGCGCGGCACTGCGCGCGATGTCGCCGGCCTGCGCGCCGATGGTGTCCAGGCAGCCGTACATGACGTCGTCGATCGCCTCCGGGTCGATGCCGGTGCGGGCGACCAGGTGCTGGATCGGGTGGGCCCCCAGGTCCGCCGGGTGGACCCCGGACAGGCCGCCGCGCCGGCGCCCGACGGGAGCGCGGACCGCGTCGACGATGTAGGCCTCGGCCATGTGGGTGCCTTCCGTCTGGCCGGACCCGTCGCGGTTGACGTGGTCGGGCGACTCGTTTCTAATCTCAGATAAGCACCGGCTGCAGGGGGCGTCAACGCCTGGCGCCCTCCGGTCGACCTCACCTGGAGACCGATGACCGAGCTGGATGAGTTGCGTCATGCCGTACGCGCCCTGGTCGAACGCCGGGCGGACCGCACGGCGCTGCGCCGCACACTCGACAGCGACGCGCCGTTCGACCCGGCTCTGTGGGAGGTCATGTCCGCCCAGCTCGGGCTGCCGGGTCTCGCGGTCTCCGACCGGTACGGCGGCGCAGGGCAGACGCTGGCCGCCGTCGCCGTCGTCCTGGAGGAGTTCGGACGGGCCAACGTGCCGACGCCGTACCTGTCCACCGTGCTGGCCGCGCAGGCGCTGGCCCTCACCGGCGACGACGGCCTGGGTGAGCGCGTGCTGCCCCGGCTGGCCGCAGGTGCGCGCGCCGCGTTCGTCCTGTCCGAGCCGGACAGCCTGGACGTGCGTCAGGTCGGCGGTGCCTGGCGGCTCACCGGCACGGTCGGCCACGTCGTCGATGCGCCGTCGGCGGAGCTGCTCGTCCTGCCGGCGGCGGGCCGGGTTTTCGTTCTCGAGATGGCGGCGCCCGGCGTCGTCGTGCGGCCGCTGTCCACGATCGACCTCACGCGCCCGCAGGCGACGGTCGACCTGACGGACGCGGCGGCCGACGCGGCCGACGTGCCGGATCTCGCCTCGTGGTCGGCGGATGTGCGGGCGTGGGCGGTCGCCGCGCTGGCCGCAGAGCAGGTGGGTGGCGCGCAGTGGTGCGTCGACACCGCGGTCGCCCATGCCACGGCGCGGCACCAGTTCGGCCGTCCCGTCGGGTCCTTTCAGGCCGTGAAGCACCTGTGTGCCGACATGCTGGTCGAGCTGGAGCTGGCTCGTGCCGTCACCGCCGCGGCAGTCGCCGCAGTCGACGCTTCCTCACCGGACCGGCACGCCGCCGGCGAGGCGGCCCACGTCGTCGTCTCGGAGGCTGCCGCGTCCGTCGGTCGCAGCTGCGTGCAGGTGCTCGGTGGCATCGGCTTCACGTGGGACCACGACGCGCACCTGTTCTGGCGGCGGGCACTCGCGTCGCGAGGACGGTTCGGTGGCATGGCCGCGGCACGGGACAGGCTGTACGCCGCGTCCCGATCGACCGCAGGCGCGGCCACGCCGGACCAGGCGGCCCCGACGTCCGAGCTGGCGACCCGCGCCACGGCCTTCTTCCGCGCGCACGGCACCCCACGTGACCTGCTGACGCGCCGGGCGATGGACCTGGAGACCTACGTGCAGAACGCACGCGCGCACCAGCGGGCGCTGCAGGACAGCGGTCTGGCGGGCATCACCTGGCCGCAGGAGCACGGCGGCCAGGGGCTCGGGCCGCAGGACGAGTCGGTGGTGCAGCGGGTCTCACGTGCGTACGAGACCTACACCGATGTCTTCACGATCGGGCTGGGGATGTGCGGGCCGGTGCTGCTCGCGCTCGGCTCGGCCGAGCAGAAGGAGCGGCACCTGCGGCGCATGCTGCGCGGCGAGGATCTGTGGTGCCAGCTGTTCTCGGAGCCGGAAGCCGGCTCCGATCTCGCGTCGCTGCGTACCCGGGCCGTCCGCGACGGCGAGGGCTGGCGCATCACCGGGCAGAAGGTCTGGACCAGCTTCGCCGACCGGTGCGACTACGGGCTGCTGTTGGCGCGCACCGACCCGACGCAGGCGAAGCACCGCGGCATCACGATGTTCGTCCTGGACCTTCGCGCCCCCGGGGTCGAGGTCCGGCCGCTGCGCCAGATCACCGGCGACGCGGAATTCTGCGAGGTCTTCCTCGACGACGTGGTGGTGCCCGACACGGCTGTCGTGGGCGAGGTGAACGGCGGCTGGCGTGCCGCCCAGGTGATGCTCATGAACGAGCGCGCCGCCCTCGGCCAGGACGCCGCACCCATCCTCGAGGTGGTGACGCTGCGGACGGTGCAGGACCTCATCGACGCGGGCGGGCTCGACAGCGACCCGGTGGTGCGGCAGCGGATGGGCCAGCTCTACGCCGGCGACCGCGCCCTGGCCGCGTTCGGTCGGCGGATCGCCGCCTCGCTGAGAGCCGGTGAGGACCCCGGCCCGTTCGCGTCGATCGGCAAGCTGGCCGCGGCCGCCTTGTCCGAGGAGCTGGCCGCCGTCGGGCTCGACCTGTCCGCCGAGGACGGCCTCGCCTGGGACACCGACGACCCCGCAGGCGACGTGTTCGCCTACGGGCGGCTGCTCGCCCCGTCCAGCTCGATCGCCGGCGGCACGACCCAGATCCAGCGAACGATCGTCGGCGAGCGGGTGCTGGGACTGCCGCGGGAGCCCGCGGTCACGTAGCCGGTCCGGGCGGGGCGTGCGCCCTCCGGCCGGTCGAGGAGCCGGTACTGGACCTGGGGCGTACACCGCGGTTGGCTCAGCAGGTCGACGTGGTGGAGGCCGCCGAGGCGGTGCACGTGGTCGGCGGGAGTGGCCAGCCGCCCGTCCTCGCCGGAGCCGCCCTGCGCGGGGGGCTGCCTCCATCGCGACGCCGCGCGCACCTGGGCGCGCCCTCATGCCCGGGGCGACGGAGAGTGCGAGCTGTCGCGCCAGGTCGCCCGGCGCGCAGCGCTGCCTCGGTCCAGGGAACCGCTCCCTGAGCACCAGGGGACAGGCGAGGGAGACGGTGCCGTCCGGAGCACTGCGCCCCGCGACTCTGGGCGCAGCTCACGGTGCGGTAGGGCCACCTAGCGCGCGTTGGCGTCGGCGCCCGTCTGCGGTCAGCACCGCAGGAAATGATCTTGTGGACCACCACGACACCGTCGGGCTGGTGTAGGTGTGCTCAGTCCAGGACACGATCGTCAACCGACCCTGCAGCAGTCCCGATCGAGGCAGAGCGCCGGCGCCGGCCAGGCGCTCGGCGTAGCGAAGGGCGGTGGAGTCCGCCCTGAGCGCCCGTATCCGAGTGATGAGCAAGACCCGGCAGTTGCCCACGGTCGTCGATCTGGCCAGCCTGCGCCCTGGTCCACAGCGCCATGTCCAGCGCGCTCAAGAGCAGCGAGGCCAGCCTGCTGCTCGCTGTCCGCCAGCCCACGATCCGGCGGCTGCACACGTCGGACACGAACGCGGTGAACGCATCCCCGACCACGTCGGGACGTAGGTGAAGTCCACGACCCACAGCCTGTTCGGGGCGGGCGCGGTGACGTCCCGTCCGACCAGGTCCGGCGGCCGAGTCGCCCTGTCATCGGCCCTGGTCGTGACGAACGGCTTGCCACGACGCACCCCGCGCAGCCCGTCGGCCGCATCAGACGCTCGACCGTGCGGTGTGACACCGCCCGCCCGTCGACACCGCCCTCGCGGGCGAGCTGCGCCACCACCCTGCGCACGCCGTAGAGCCCGCCACCCCGTTCGGGGTCGCCATGCACGACGCGGATCCGGGCGAGCACCGCCTCGTCCCGACGCGCTCACGCCGACGTCGGCTGGGCCGGGATCCTCCGCCCGTCGCTGGCCGCCAGCTTGGTCCGACCGCTTTGGCGATGTGCGCACGTTGCTGGCTTCACCCCCAAGGGACGCGGAGGCATGAACAGCCCGCGTCGAGGTCAGCGACCCCGCAGGTGATGTTCGACGATGTAGCTCCCCACGTTGCGGCCGAGGGTCTTGCCTTGTTCGGTCGCAAAGCGGAAGTGAATGCCGGCCTTCACGCGGGAGTCCGCGTTCTCGTCGGACGCCTGGGTGAAGCTGGTGAACGACCGAACCGGGTTCGCCGGCAGTGCCGTCAATGAGCCCATCGAGAACGGCACGTGATCGGTCCCGAAGCTCCGCTTGAGGACCTCTGCCGCGCCGGCACCCAGAGCACTATGCGTTGAGGGGTAGTCCTGGACCGGCGGGTTCTCGAGGTAGCTCTGCCAGAACGCGTCCTTGGTCGTGTCGGGGTTGCCGTCAGTGTCGCCGGCTCGGATCGCGCTGTGCGGACGCCAGGTGTCCCAGTGGTACTTGGAATCCCAGCCGGCGACGTACCCGTCGTAGAACGACATGCTGACGAGGGCGAACATCCGGGCAGTGCGCCAGAGGTCCAGCTCTTCGCTGGTCGCTGTGACGCGGGCGGCGCGGGCCCAGCCGATCTCGGCGCTCTCGTACCACCAGTGGGCGTAACGGCTCTGATCCGTCGTGCGGGTCGTGCTGTTGCCGGCTCCGACCGACTTGACCTCGTTGTAGGCCGTCGCGTACACACGGCCCGTCAGCGCCGGGGGCGCGGGCACGCGGAACTGGTGAGCGGACCTCAATCCGAATGGCTTCGCATACCGGAAGTCCTCTGCCAGCGCAAAGTCGTACGGGGGCACGAACTGGTAGTCACCCGGCTGCCTCCCCGGTGTGTATCCCGGGCTGACGAGGTCGATGTCCGTGCCGTCGTCCTGACGAAGGGCGACGATGGCCGCCGCTGCGTTGGCGCCCAGGGCAAGGGCCCTAGCCTTGCCGTTGCCGTTGGGTACCTTCTCGAGCCAGGTAGCGAGTTCCTCGTCCAGCTTCACCTGCTGGGCGGGATAGACCGCCACGAGCACGTCGTGCGCCGCCTTCGCTGCGGCTGCTACCGGGTGTGCTGCGCTGGAGCGGGCGAAGTAGGCGTACTGGTCGAACTTGGGCTTGATGGCGTTCACCGCGTCGTGCATTGCTAGGTGCACCATCGCCTGGTGTCGCGGGCCCTTGAACGAGACGTAGCCGTCGTCGGTCAACGCCGCTTCGAAAACGATCCGGCTCCAGTCCACGACGACGTCACCACTTGCCTGAGAGGAGACCGTCGAGCCGGGGTTGTCCTTCTCGCTCTTCGCGTCGGCGACGCCGCCGAGGCCGAGGACCACGACGAAGGCACCGACTGCTGTCAGTGCTCCACCCGTATGCACGAGCTGCGCCAGACGACGTCTTGTCATCGGTCCCCGCTTCTCAGTTCGGTGAACCGGCCCGGGGCTCATGGAGGCGTTGAGCTGTCGCAGCTTCCCGGCGGCGCTCCAGCCGACAGTGCTCTCGGCGCGGCAGGTCGTCAATGGAGCTGGAACCCGAGCCTCCGGTTCCGTCACCGCCACGTCGGCGCGGCGACGCAGACCCGTTCCGCCGCCCGACCAGCGCCACCAATAGGGTTCTCGGGCCGTACATCTGGCCGCGCAGACAAGCAGGACCGGGCCATTCTGGCCGCTGAGAGCGAGCGGCCACCGTCAGTACCGCTGGCGATGCTCAGGGTGCCTCGCTTTGACCGCATCGAGGCGAGCGCCCCCTGCTCGGAGATGCGCGTAGACCGGCGGCCCTGGCTTGCGCCCGGTGCCGCGCTTGCGCGAGCGTCGCCCGGCAGGGCGACCAGTCGATCGCGAAGGTCGCCCGCAGCTTCGGGATGCCGCGACACGTCGCCGGGCTGCATCCGCAGATCCAGGGTGGCCCGCCCGACCGGGCGAAGCTGGGAACACCGGCGGACGGCACCCCGCCGCCGCTGGACGCCCACGGCCGCATCTGACGCCGGCCGGCCGACGCCGCCTGTCCCTGCGTCATGTGGCCCACGGCACCGGTCATTTCCCGCTGCTCAGGTGTTCTGAGTGAGCGATCCCGGTGGGGGAGCGCCCTGCGGGCTGATCGCGGTTTGCCACCGGCGGCGCGGATGGGCCGCGACATGCCCGTAGCAGCCGGGCCGGGAGCGCGGCGCGCCGTAGTGCCCGCGGTTCCTGGCCAACTTGCGAGTCATCAGTGCCTGTCAGGCCGGGCCCGGCCGAGCGCCCGTCACCGTTCCCCTTGCAGCCTCGTCTCCTTGCGAGGGAGCCGAAACAGCAGTCGTCCGAAAGAGAGCGTGCCCAGCAGGATGCCGACCTGCAGCAACGGCGGATAGTCCTTCGCCGTCAGGCTGAGCAGCAGCAACACCACCCCGCCAAGGGTGAGCAGCAACAGGCCCAGGCGGGCCGCCGTGGCGGCCCGCCCGAGTCCGGTCGGCTTGGAGATCAAGGGGAAGGGAAGCAGAAGCCCGACATCGCCAGGCACATCGCGTACGCCGCTGCTTCGTCGGCGTCCATGCGCGCCTGAGCGGCGTCGTACTCGATGCCCTGCTGGATGGCCACGGCTGCCGCGGCTCCGGCCGTGGTGGCGACGATGCTGATGTACAGGGCGCCGACGACTCCCAGACCGACGGCGCAGGCGACGCTTGCACCGCAGGCCAAGATGGCCACGCTGTAGAAGCTGATCCCAGCGAGCGACGCCTGCACGCCCCCGACGACCGCAGCTCCGGCCGTGAAGATGCCGGCGAGAAGGCCCTCACCCGGGAAGAGCAGGGCACGGTCCATCCCTCCGAGCTCGACGAACTGGGTCGTCAGGCTGATGAACCGCAGGTACTCCGACGTCGCGGCCAGCTGCGCCGCCGTGTGCCGGTCGGCCGGCAGTACGGCGGAGGAGACAGCGTCGGGACTCCCGGCGAGGCGCAGGGCTGCGGCGACGTTCGCGCGCCGTTCTTCCAAGGTCGTCGACGACGCACTGGTCGGGTCGACGGTCACCTTCGGCGTCCGGACGGAGGACGTCATCGCGGTCAGCTTCTGCAGTGTGGCTCGCAGGTCGGGTGACGCAAGCAGCTCTTCGAGCTGGTGCGCGACGAGCTGGCTCGGACCGGGCGACGCGGCGGTCTGGGCCGCCAACGCCTGAGTGGGTCGTGCGGCGAAGACGACCAGAGCTCCGCAGAGAAGAAGGAGCAGGGCAGTCAGACGCGACCGGCGGATGAGGGTCAAAGGGTGACTCCACATCGGCTCAATGTGTCGAGTGCGTGACCGAAACGTTTCTTCGTCGCATTGAGGCGGTGGTTCTCCGGGCATCCGTCGTAGACCTGCTCACCCTTGCGCCAGATGACCCTTACCCGATCGCTGGCGATGTCCAGGAGCAGGGCTGGCGACCGGCGGCGCAGACCGGGGCGGGGCAAGGCGGCGTGATGCCGTCTGCCGCTCCGCCCGACCACGCGGGCGGACGCTGTTGGCCCGGGCGCGCCCGGCACGATGCGGGGACGACACCGGACCGCACAGGATCGGCAGTTAGCAGCCATGAACTAGCCCCCGACGACCTCACCCACGACCCCTCCTGCTCCCAAGAGCGCTGGCACGCTCACCCAGGAGCCGCTGCACGTGCGCGCCTGGGTGCCGAGCTACGCCGCCGGCGACAGCACCTCTGTGCCGTGGTTCATCGCCCACATCGACCCTCAGGCGCTGACCGACGAGGCCCTCGAAGCGCTCGCGGAGGCGTTCGACCCGGACACCGAGGACGTCGCCGACGCCTTCCAGCTCCACCTGGAAGAGCACGGCTACCTCGGGCTGCACTCCCCGGACGACAACGAGCCGGGCCTTGCCGCAGGGCACCCGGCGGCCGCGGGCGTCACGTCGCAGGGGGCAGGGGCAGCGCTTGTCGATCGAGCCTTGCATGACCACTCCTCACCTGAGGGTGAGAGCGTCACGGCTTCGGAGGCTCTGCAGGGGCGCCGGTAACAAGTTGTGAACAACTCGGCCGGTCTGGCCCTGCACTCGGCGGTTCAGACCCCGTCTGACCTGCGCTTCTGGGTGCACCCGAAGGGATTCGAACCCCTAACCTCTTGATCCGTAGTCAAGTGCTCTATCCGTTGAGCTACGGGTGCGCGTCGCCCTGGGACGACGGGGACAGAGCATACAGGCCGTCGCCGCGGCCTGGATCAGATCAGCGGCCGGGCCCTGCCGCGATACGCGGCGGCGCGGGACGGGGCGCGCACGCCGGCACCCGCGGGTCAGCCTCATCGCGTGACAGGCGTGTCAGGCGACTCCGGCCTCGACACTGCTGCCCCGCACTCCCTTGAGCACCCTGACCTGCGCCGGAATGCGCTGACGCAGGTCAGCGACGTGACTCACCACGCCGACCAGCCGGCCACCGCTGCGCAGCTCGTCCAGCACGTCCATGACCTGATCCAGGCTCTGGGCGTCGAGGGTGCCGAAACCCTCGTCGACGAACAGCGCGTCGATGCTGTGCCCGCCGGACTCGGCGGTCACCACGTCGGCGAGCCCCAGCGCGAGCGCGAGCGCCGTCATGAACGTCTCGCCTCCGGACAGCGTGGCGGTGTCGCGGCGCCGCCCCGTCCACCCGTCCTCGACCTGCAGCCCGAGGCCCGCGCGGGACCGCTTGTCCGTGCCTGTGTCGCTGTGGACCAGCGTGTAGCGGCCGCCGCTCATCTGCTCGAGCCGGAGGCTGGCCGCTGCGGCCACCTCCTCCAGCCGGCCGGCGAGGACGAAGGTGGACAGCGGCATGGAGAGGCGGTTGCCGCCCCGGCCGGCGACGAGTTCGGCCAGTCCCTTGCGCCGGGCGGCGTCCTCGCACAGGGCGGGCAGCGCAGCGCAGGCCGTGCTCCACGTCGGCACCAGTCGGGCCAGCGCCGCGGCCCGCTCGGACGCCACCCGCAGGTCCGCGACGGCCACCTCGTGCACCCTGACGGCCTCGGCCAGCCGGGCCTCGCACGCGGGCACCGACGCGGCCGGCAGGAGCGGGACGGCCAGGTCGTCGCCGGCCAGCCGACCGCGCACGGCGGCCAGTGCGCGGGTGTGCGCGTCCAGCCGGGACTGCCCGCGCTTCGCCCAGTCGGCGTCCCGGGCGGCACGGGCCGCGTCCTCGGGGGTCGCGAAGCCGGCCGCCGCCGCCTGCTCTCGGCAGGCGCGGTCAGCCTCCGCGCAGGCCAGGTCCGCCGCGGCGCGGGACGCGGCGGCCTCTGCAGCAACCTCATAGGCCTGCGCCAGCGCGGCCACCTCGGTCTGTCGCCGGGGCAGGTCGACGTTCCCGAGCTCCCGGTCGAGCCGCGCGCGCAGGGTCTCGGCCACCTCGCCCTGCTCCAGCTCGCGGCGCCCGGCCTCGGCCAGCTCGGCCTGGCAGCGGGCCAGCTCCGCGGCGGTGTCCTGCAGGGTGCGCTGCAGCGCGGCCACCGCCGCCTCGGCCGCGGTGAGGCCG
>JAOPWI010000154.1 GCA_025965755.1 Frankiales bacterium
GGGCGACATCGTCATCGACAGCGCCGGCGGACCCCGCGCCCAGGTCGGGCTGCCCGCGGCAGTCGGCGAGGGGCTGGACCAGCAGGCGACGCAGGACGGTTCGGGCGCCACCCTGACGCTGCGCCTCAACGCCGACGGCCCCTCGCGGGTCGGGGTCTTCACGCTGGCCCTGTGGGGCGCCTCCGACGCCGTCGAGGCCTGGGAGCTCGACGTCAGGGGCGCGACCGGCGCCTCCCTGCTCGGGCACCTGTCCGGCGGCGGCGCGCAGGTGTTCGACGAGCAGGACTTCACCGATGGCGCGGCCGCCGTCGTGCGCCAGTACGTGCCCGGCGTCGGCGGGGCGGACGCGGTCGTGCAGGCGGGGGCCCGCAAGACCTTCATGGTGCGCGACACGCTGCTCGGCTTCGTGCACCGCAGCGACCTCGGGACCACCTACTCCTCGGGCCAGGTGCGGGTGAGCGGGCCCGCGACCGACCGGACCTGCCCGTGCTCCTGGACGACATCGCTCGACCAGGAGGGCAGTGGCCAGTACACCGTCATCTCGAGCGGCGTGTCGCTGGGCGCAGACACCGAGGGCGGCGCCGTCGACGTCCTCGACGACCGTCCGGTCGGGGTCGTCGGCTCGCTCGCCGACGTCCGCGTCCCCCGCGGCTTCCGCCTGCCCGACCACTGAGCCAGCTCCCTCGAGCGGCGGGCCTAACCGTGCAGCATGAGCTGCCTCGCCGCCTCGGTCACCGACCCCGACAGCGACGGGTAGATGGCGAAGGTGTGGGCGATCTGGTCGACCGTCAGCCCGTGCTGGACGGCCAGGCTGATCGGCATGATCAGCTCGCTCGCGGTCGGCGCCACGACGACTCCGCCCAGCACCGTGCCCGAGCCGGGCCGGCAGAAGAACTTCACGAAGCCGTCGGTGATGCCCTGCATCTTGGCCCGCGCGTTGGTGGCCAGCGGCAGGGTGACCGCGTTGGCCGCCACCGCACCGGTCTCGACCTGCTGCTGCGTGACGCCGACCGAGGCCACCTGCGGGTCGGTGAACACGTTGGCCGAGACGGTGCCCAGGCGCAGCGGCGCGACCGCCTCGCCCAGGGCGTGCCACATGGCGATGCGCCCCTGCATGGCCGCGACCGAGGCGAGCATGAGCACGCCGGTGCAGTCGCCGGCGGCGTAGATGCCGGGCACGGAGGTCCGGCTCACGCGGTCGACCTCGACGAAGCCGCCGTCGCAGAGCCGCACGCCGACCTGCTCCAGCCCCAGGCCGTCGGTGTTGGGCACCGAGCCCACCGTCATGAGGCAGTGGCTGCCCTGGACGGTCGTGCCGTCGGTGAGGGTCACGCAGACGCCGTCGTCGCTGCGGGACACGCCGGCGGCCCGGCCCCGGCGGATGTCCATGCCGCGCCGCTCGAAGACGGTCTGCAGCAGCTCTGCGGCGTCGCTGTCCTCGCCGGGCAGCACCCGCTCGCGGCTGGAGACCAGCGTCACCCGCGAGCCCATGCTCAGGTAGGCGTTGGCGAACTCCGCCCCCGTGACGCCCGACCCCACGACGACGAGGTGCTCGGGCAGCTCCGGCAGGTCGTACAGCTGCCGCCAGTTGAGGATGCGCTCGCCGTCGGGCTCCGCGCCGGCGACCACCCGCGGGTGCGCGCCGGTGGCGAGCAGCACGACGTCGGCCTCGAGCAGCTGCGTGCCGCCCTCCCCGGTGACCTCGACCCACGACGGCGTCCGCAGCCGGGCGACGCCGGGCACGACCTGGACGCCCTCCTTGGCCAGCCGCCGGGTGATGTCGCCGGACTGGGCGATGGCCAGCGCCTTGACCCGCGCGTTGACCTCGCTGACCACGGCGCTGACCTCGCCCGTGGTGGTCACCCCGACGCGGTCGGCGTGGGCATAGGACGTCATGGCCTCGCTGGTCGCGATGAAGGTCTTGGAGGGCACGCAGTCGGCCAGCACGCACATCCCGCCGACACCGTCACGGTCCACCAGGCTCACCTGCGCGCCCAGCTCCACGGCGACCAGCGCCGCCTCGTAGCCGGCCGGTCCACCACCGATGATCACGATGCGGGTAGGTGCTCCTGTCATGCCTCTATTGTCGCTGATGGCGCCCGACTAGGCTGGCCGGCATGGCGCTTTACGCCGCGTACGGCAGCAACCTCGACCCGGCGCAGATGCGAGAGCGCTGCCCCCACTCCCCCTCGGCAGGGACTGGCTGGCTCGAGGGCTGGCGGCTGACCTTCGGCGGCGAGGACCTCGGCTGGGAGGGCTCGCTGGCGACGCTGGTCGAGCAGCCCGAGGAGCACGTCTTCGTCGGCCTGTACGACCTCACCGACGCGGACGCCGCTGCCCTGGACACCTGGGAGGGCGCGGACACGGGCCTCTACCGCAAGCTCCGGGTGCGGGTGCACACGCTCCACGGCGAGCCGCTGGCCTGGGTCTACGTGCTGGACGGCTACGAGGGCGGGCTGCCCGGCGCCCGCTACCTCGGGGTGCTGGCGGCCGCGGCCGAGGCGGCCGGCGCGCCCGACGACTACGTCAAGGACCTGCGCTCGCGACCCTGCCGGTCCTCCGGGTCCTGAGCCGGCCGGGCCGCACGTTCCGGACGGCAGCGCCGTCACGGCGCCCGCAGCGCGGCGAGCACGGCGGTGGCCATGACCCGCACGCCGACGCCGATGCAGTTCTCGTCGACGTCGAAGCTGCCCTGGTGCAGGTCGTACGGCCGCTCGAGCCCGGGCGGCTTGACGCCCAGCCGGGCCAGCGCGCCGGGCACGTGGTCCAGATACCAGGCGAAGTCCTCGCCGCCGAGCGACTGGACCGTGGGGACCGCGGCCCCGCTGCCCAGCGCGGTCGTCACCGCGGCGGTGAGCAGCGCGGTGGCCGACGGGTCGTTGACGACCGGCGGAACGCCCCGCTCGTAGTGCACCTCGGCGCTCGCGCCGTACGGCGCCACCAGCGCCTGCACCGTGCGCTGGACCAGCTCCGGAGCGCGCTGCCAGGCGTCCTTGTCGAGCACCCGCAGGGTGCCGTCCAGGCGGCCCTCGCGCGGAATGGCGTTCTGCGCCACGCCGGCCGAGACGTGGCCCCAGACCAGGCAGAGCCCGGCCCGCGGGTCGACCAGGCGCGACAGCGCGGCCGGCAGCCCGGTGGCCACCGTGGCCAGCGCCTGGATGAGGTCGACGGTGTTGTGCGGGCGCGAGGTGTGCCCCCCCGGGCCGGTGACGCGCACGTGCACGGCGTCGGCCGCCGCCGTGATGGGCCCCGAGCGCAGCCCGACCCGGCCGACCTCCAGGCTCGGATCGCAGTGGACGGTGAAGACCGAGGACAGCTCCTCGAGCCACCCCTGGCGGATGACGTCGAGCGCGCCGCCCGGCATCAGCTCCTCGGCCGGCTGGAACAGCAGCCGGACCCGGCCCGGAAGCGCGTCGGCCCGGGCGGCCAGCGCCAGGCCGGCGCCCAGCACGACCGCGGTGTGCACGTCGTGGCCGCAGGCGTGGCAGACCCCGTCGGTGCGCGAGCGGTAGACGACGTCCTTCTCGTCCTGCAGCGGCAGCGCGTCGATGTCGGCGCGCAGGCCGACGACGGCGTCGCCCTGGCCGAACTCGCAGACCAGCCCGGTGCCGCCCTCGAGCACCTTCGGCGACAGCCCGGCGTCGCTCAGCCGGTCCACCAGCAGCGCCGTGGTCCGGCGCTCCTGCCGGCCCAGCTCGGGGTGGGCGTGCAGGTCCCGCCGCAGGCGGACGAGCGCGTCCCCGTGCTCGCCCAGCCAGCGGCCGGCCAGCTCCGGCCCGTCGAGCAGGGATGCCTCGGGCATCAGACCGCGCCCGGAGCGGCCGGCACGCCGGCCCCGCTGGCCGCAGGCAGGACCGGCAGGGCGGTCGGGCGGTCCTCGGCGAACTCGGTGAGCAGGCTGTCCACCACCGCCGTCAGGTCGCCGCCGCTGGCCGCGGCCACCGCGCGCTGGCGCTGATAGGACGCGCCGGTCTGCAGGATCCCGGTCACCCGGGACAGCTCCTCCTCGCAGCCCAGCCGCTCGGCGGCCGGGCGCAGCTCCTGCATGAGCTCGGTCAGGGCGTCGCGCACCGGCATCGTCTCGTGGCCGTCGCCGACGATGATCTCGCAGTCGAGGCCGTAGCGGGCGGCCCGCCACTTGTTCTCCCGGACGACCCAGCCCTTGGGCGTCGGCAGGGTGTAGCCCTTGTCGATCTCGCGGTCCAGGGTGTCGACGAGGCAGTGGCTCAAGGCCGCGACCATGCCGACCTCGTGCAGCGTGGGCAGGCCGTCGCAGACCCGCAGCTCGACCGTCCCGTACACCGGGTGCGGCCGGATGTCCCACCACACCTCCTTGATCGAGCCGATGGTCTTCGTCTCGATCAGGGTCTCCATGTACTCCTCGAACTGCGCCCAGCCCGACAGCTGGTAGGGCAGCCCGGCGGTCGGCAGCCCCTCGAACACCTTGCTGCGCGCGGAGGCCAGGCCGGTGTCGTTGCCGATCCAGTAGGGCGACGACGCGCTCAGGGCCAGCAGGTGCGGGACGTAGGCCGTCAGCGCGTTGACGATCGGAATGACCTTGTCCGGCGAGCGGACGCCGACGTGGACGTGCACGCCGAAGATCTGCAGCTGGCGGGCCAGCCACTGCATCTGCTCGACCAGCTGGCGGTAGCGCTCGACCGGGCTGATCTGCTGGGTGTTCCAGTCGGTCGTCGGGTGCGTGCCCGCGCACATGAGGCCCAGGCCGAGCGGGTCGGCCGCGTCGGCGACCTCCTTGACCGTGGCCGCCAGGTCGGCCATGGCCTCCGGGACCGTGCCGCACACGCCGGTGATGACCTCGACGCAGGACTGCAGCAGCTCGCGCTTGGCCTTGGGGTGCTCGGCGCCCGGCGACAGCGCCTGGAGGATCTCGTCGGCCCCGCTGCGCAGCTGGCGCGTCTCGCGGTCGACGAGCTGCAGCTCCCACTCCACCCCGAGACTGGAGCGCGGCGAGGACTCGAACGCGATCTTCATCCCCGGACGATACCCAGCACAGCGGTCCGTTCCGCCTGTCCCGGACGTGGGCCTCGCGACTCGCGGGCGGCAGCGGCCTAGAAGAACTCCTGCGGGCGGTAGACGCCCCACACCTCGCGCAGCGCGTTGCAGACCTCGCCGACGGTGGCCAGCTCCTGCAGGGCGGTGCGCATCGGATAGAGGCAGTTGCCGTCACCGGCCGCGGCCGTCTTGAGCTCGGCGAGCGCCTTGTCGACCGCGGCGTTGTTCCGCTTCTCGCGCAGCAGGCGCAGGCGCTCGCGCTGGTCGGCCTCGATGGAGGGGTCGACGCGCAGCGGCTCGTAGCGCTCCTCGCTGGCGCTGCGGTAGCGGTTGAGCCCGACGACGATCCGCTCGCCCGCGTCGATGCCCTTGGCGATCTCGTACGCCGACAGCTCGATCTCGGTCTTCTGGAAGCCCTTCTCGATGGCAGCGACCGAGCCACCCAGCTCCTCGACCTGCGCCATCAGCGCGCGGGCGCCCTTCTCGACCTCGTCGGTCATCGCCTCCACGACGTACGAGCCGGCGAACGGGTCGACGGTGGCCGTCACGTCGGTCTCGTACGCCAGGACCTGCTGCGTGCGCAGGGCGAGCGTGGCCGCCTTGACGGTCGGCAGCGCGATGGCCTCGTCGTAGGAGTTGGTGTGCAGCGACTGGGTGCCGCCGAGCACGGCCGCCAGCCCCTGAACGGTGACGCGGACCAGGTTGACCTCGGGCTGCTGCGCGGTGAGCTGCACGCCGGCGGTCTGGGTGTGGAAGCGGAGCATCAGCGACTTGGGGTCCTTGGCGCCGAACTCGTCGCGCATGACCTGCGCCCAGATCCGGCGGGCCGCGCGGAACTTCGCGACCTCCTCGAGGATGGTCGTCCGGCTGACGAAGAAGAAGGCCAGCCGCGGAGCGAAGTCGTCGACCGCCAGGCCCGCCGCGACGGCGGCACGGACGTACTCGATGCCGTTGGCGAGCGTGAACGCGATCTCCTGCGTGGGCGTCGCCCCGGCCTCGGCCATGTGGTAGCCGGAGATCGAGATGGTGTTCCACTTCGGGATCTCGGTCTTGCAGTACGCGAAGATGTCGGTGATCAGCCGCAGCGAGTGGGCCGGCGGGTAGATGTAGGTCCCGCGGGTGATGTACTCCTTGAGCACGTCGTTCTGGATGGTGCCGGTGATCTTGTCGGAGCTGACGCCGTTCTCCTCGGCGACCAGCTGGTACATCACCAGCAGCACCGACGCCGGGGCGTTGATCGTCATCGAGGTCGAGACCTGGTCGAGCGGGATCGAGTCGAACAGGATCCGCATGTCCTCGAGAGAGTCGATCGCGACGCCGACCTTGCCGACCTCGCCGCTGGCCACCGGATCGTCGGAGTCGTAGCCCATCTGCGTCGGCAGGTCGAAGGCCACCGACAGCCCGCCGGTGCCCTGGGCGACCAGGTGCCGGTAGCGCTCGTTGGACTCCTTGGCCGTGCCGAACCCGGCGTACTGCCGCATGGTCCACGGTCGACCCGTGTACATGCTCGGGTAGACGCCGCGGGTGTACGGGAAGGCGCCGGGCTCGCCGAGGCGCTCCTCGAGGCCCGGGGCGACGTCGCCGGGGCCGTACAGCGGCTGAATGGGGAAGCCCGACTCGGCGTCTCGCGTCATGGGCGGATGCTAGGCGGCGCCGTGCGGCGCGTGTCGTGGGCCTGGTCACGTGATCCTCCGCCGCCCCTGGGTAGGGCAACGTCGTGGACACCCCCGGCCGGACCGTCGGCGGCCGTTACCGGCTGATCGAGCCGCTCGGGCGCGGCGGCATGGGCACCGTCTGGCGGGCCGAGGACGCCGTGCTGGGCCGCCAGGTCGCGGTCAAGGAGGTCGCGTTTCCGCACGGGCTGTCCGACGAGGACCGGGAGAACCTGCGCGAGCGCACCCGCCGGGAGGCCCGCGCCGCGGCCCGCCTGGACCATCCGAGCGCCGTCACCGTCTACGACGTCGTCGAGGAGGACGGCCAGCCCTGGCTGGTGCTGGAGCTGGTCGAGGCCCGCACCCTGGCCGAGCTGGTCCGCTCCGACGGCCCGCTGACGGTGCGCGAGACGGCCCACGTCGGGCTGGCGCTGCTGGGCGCGCTCGAGGCCGCCCACGCCCAGGGCATCGTCCACCGGGACGTGAAGCCGTCCAACGTGCTGATCAGCCGCACCGGCAGCACCGGCCTGGGCCGGGTGGTGCTCACCGACTTCGGCATCGCGACCTCCGCCGGCGACGCCTCGATCACCAGCACCGGCCTGCTGCTCGGCAGCCCGTCCTACATCTCGCCCGAGCGCGCTCGGGGCCTGCCGCCCGGACCGGCCGCGGACCTGTGGTCGCTCGGCGCGACGCTGTTCACCGCGGTCGAGGGCCGCCCGCCCTACGACAAGGGCGAGCCGCTGCCCACCCTGACGGCGGTCGTCACCGGCGACCAGGAGCCCTACGTCGCCGCCGGCCCGCTGGTCCCCGTCCTGGACGGCCTGCTCGCGCCGGACCCGGACCGCCGGCTGTCCAGCAGCCAGGCCCGCGCGCTGCTGCAGGAGGTCCTCAGCACGGCCGACCTGGGCGCCCTGCCCGTTCCCCAGCCCGAGCCGCAGGCCGAGGTCCGGTCCGAGCGCACCACCGCGCTGCCGGTCGGGCCGGGGGCCGGCCTGCCCGCGCCCGAGCCGGTGGCGCCGCGGACCGTGGTCGCGGC
>JAOPWI010000416.1 GCA_025965755.1 Frankiales bacterium
ACGCCGGACGGCGCACCGGGCAGGCAGGTCGCGGCGGCCTGCGTGCCTCCGAGGACGGGCAGGGCGAGCGCGGTTCCGGCGAGCAGCAGGAGCAGGGTCGCCCGACGGGGAGGCTGGCGGCTCATGCCCCGGCCCCCAGGTAGGCCTCGCGCAGGCGACCCTGCATCGAGCGCACCTCCTGGCCTTCGGCGGTGGCCACGATCTGCCCCTTCTCCAGGACGTACGCCCGGTCGGCCAGGTCCAGCGCCAGCACGTTCTGCTCGACGAGCAGGACCGCGACGTGGGAGGTGCGGTTGACGTCGGCGATGAGGTTGAACGCGGTCTCGGTCATCACCGGCGACAGCCCCAGCGACGCCTCGTCGACGAGCATGATCCGCGGGTCCGCCATGAGCGCCCGGCCCAGCGCCAGCATCTGCTGCTGGCCGCCGGACAGGGTTCCGGCCCGCTGCTTGCGCCGCTCGGCCAGGATCGGGAACGTGTCGTAGGTCCGGGCGAAGAGCTCCTTGCGGCGGGAGCTGCTCTTGTTGGTGTAGGCGCCCACGTCGAGGTTCTCCTCGACGGACAGGTCGCGCAGCATGCCGCGGCCCTCGGGGACGAGCACCAGCCCCTGGGTGACCAGGTCGTCGGGCGTGACCGCCTTCTTGGGCAGGAACCGCGACAGCAGCGACGGGGTGGTGTCCTCGGTCGCGCCCTGGCGACCGATGACCACCTTGCCGCCGAGCGCGACCGAACCCGACATCGCCGGCAGCTGCCCGACGATCGTGCGCAGGGTCGTGGTCTTGCCGGCGCCGTTGGAGCCCATCAGGGCGACGATCTCGCCCTCGCCGACCGTCAGCGTGACGCCGAACAGGACCTGCAGCTTGCCGTAGCCCGAGCACAGGTCGTGCACCTCGAGCAGCGGGGTGAGGGGAGCGGTCATGCGCGGGCCACCTCCAGGCCGTCGTCGACCGGGCTGCCCTCGACCGCGTCGTCGACCAGGTCGTCGGTGACGACGACGTGGTGGTCGGTGCTGCGGTCGATCGAGCCCTTGCCGAGGAAGCTCTCCACCACCCGGGGCTGCGCGGTGACCTCCGCCGGGGTGCCCTCGGCGATGAGGGCGCCCGACTCGAGGCAGTAGCAGTAGTCGCAGACACCCGCGATGAGCGGGACGTGGTGCTCGATGACCACGAGCGTCAGCCCGAGCTCGTCGCGCAGCGCGGAGAACCGGTCGCCCAGCTGGTGTGCCTCCTCCGGGGTGAGCCCGGCCGAGGCCTCGTCGAGCAGCAGCAGGTCCGGCCCGGACGACACCGCTGCGGCGATCTCGACCGTGCGCATGGTGCCGTACGGCAGGTCGCCCAGCCGCTCGTCCTTGAGGTGGCTCAGGCCGAACAGCTCGAGCGCGAGGTCCGCGCGGTGGCGCACCAGCCGCTCGTCCGGGAGCGCGCTGAACAGGCCCAGCAGGCCGGGCGCCGCGGGGTAGCGGGCCATCCAGGCCTGGGCCAGCAGCAGGTTGTCGCGCACCGTGTCGGCGCGGACCAGGCCCATGTCCTGCCAGGTCCGGGCCAGGCCCAGCCGGGAGCGGATCGCCGGCGGGGCGCCGACGAGCTCCTGGCCGCGGAAGACGATCGACCCGGTGACCGGGGCCAGCCCGGACACCGCGTTGAAGAAGGTCGACTTTCCGGCGCCGTTGGCCCCGATCAGGCCGACGATCTCGCCGCGGCGGACCTCGGCGGTGAAGTGGTCGAGCGCGCGCACCCCGCCGTACTGCACCGTGACGTCGGTCGCCACGAGCAGGGTGGACGTGGGCAGGCGCTCGCGCAGGGGACGCGGCGTCTTGCGCAGGGCCATCGCGTTGCTCGCCGCGGCGACCGCGTCGGTCGTCTCCGGGCGGGGCGACGGCCGGGGTGCCGGCCCGAACACCAGCTTGTTGAGCTGGTCCTTGAGGTCGGTGAAGGAGCCGCCGACGCCGCGCGGGTAGACGAGGATGTTGAGCACCAGGAGCAGGGCGAACAGCACCTGCACCAGGGTCGACTTGTCGGTCGGGATGTAGCTGAGCGAGGCGAAGGCGGAGAAGAAGAACGCCGCCACGATGATGCCCATCGAGCTCATCGCCCCGCCGATGACCGTGATGGCCACCAGGATCAGCGAGGCCTGCAGGTTGAACGGCGAGACGTCGTTGGGGGTGCCGATCTGCAGGGCGTACAGCGCGCCGCCGAGTCCCGCGATGCCGCCGGCGAAGGCGTACGCGAGGAGCTTGGCCGGACCGGAGGCGATGCCGAACGAGCCGGACCGCTCCTCGACGTCGCGGACCGACACGAACATCCGGCCGGAGCGGGTCGAGCGGATCCGGTGGACGAGCAGCACCGTGAGCCCGAGAAAGACCAGCCCGAAGTAGTAGTAGCGCTGGTCGCTCTCCAGGTACTCCGGCCGGGTGATGCCCTCGGTGCCGATGCCCTTGATCTCGGGCTTGGTGCTCGACAGGCTGATCAGGAAGATCTGAAAGGCCAGGGTCGCGACCGCGACCTGCAGCCCGCGGATGCGCAGGCTGGGCAGCCCCACGATCGTGGACACCAGCGCGGTGAACGCGACCGCGGCCAGGAAGGCGACCGGCCACGGGGCTCCGGCCGCGCCCACCTGCACCGCGGTGAAGCAGCCGACCCCGAACAGCGCGCCCTGGCAGAGCGAGAGCTGCCCGGTGCGGCCGATGAGGACGTCCAGCCCGAGCGCCACGATGGCGGTCGACAGGAACAGGTTCTTGTAGATCAGGTCCGCGCCGGTCCCGAACTGCGGCAGCGAGAGCAGCAGCAGGATGAACAGCGTGATGCCGACGTAGCGGACGATCGAGCGCTTGTCGATGGCCGGGGCGCCCGGCTGGCGGGGCCGGCGGCTAGAAGGCGGCACGGGGGCTCCCGAACAGTCCTCGCGGGCGGACCAGCAGGGTGACCAGCACCAGCAGCAGGATCGAGCCGTCGGCGCCGGCGAAGGACAGCGGCGTGGCCTGGAACAGCGTGGACACGACGCCGACGATCAGGCAGCCGACGACCGCGCCGGTCAGGCTGTCCAGCCCGCCGATGATGGCCCCGGCCAGGCTGCGCAGCAGCAGGGTCGTCTGGTTGAAGGGGATGAGGCTGGTGGCCGGGGCGGTGAGCAGGGCAGCGATCACCGCCAGCAGGCCGCCGACCACCCAGGCGAAGAGGTACACCCGGTTGACCTTGACGCCGAGCAGCCGCGCGACGTCCGGGTCGCTGGTGGTCGCCCGGGTCGCCAGGCCGAACTTGGTCTTCGTGAGGAACGCGTACAGGCTCCCCACGGTGACCAGCAGGACCGGCGGGGCCAGCAGCTGCGCGCTGGTGAGCTCGGCCCCGAAGACGTCGTAGAACGTTCCCTGCGCGAAGGGCACCGGCGCCTGGATGGGGTCGAAGCTGAACAGGTTCAGCTCCAGCAGGGCCAGCGACAGGGCGATCGCGAGCGTCGCGATGAGCTTGTCGAGCGGAGCCCGGGCGACCAGCGGTCGCATGATGAACCGCTCGATGAGCAGCCCCATCGCGGCGCCGACGAGGCACGCGACGAGCAGCATGGTCGGGACGCCGTACCTCCAGCCCACGAGGGGCAGGCCGTCCAGGCGCCAGTCGTTGGCCGCGTAGAAGGAGAAGGCGCCGATCTCGCCCATGGCGACCGACAGGGTGCGGGTGCCGGTGAAGACGAGAACCACTGCGACGGCGAGCAGCGCGTAGGCCGAGCCGAGGCTCAGCCCGCGGATGAGCTCTTCGAGGAACACGGCTCAGAAGCCCTTGCGGTACGGGGTCACGAGCTTCCAGATCGCCTCGGCGTCGTTGGAGACCTTCCAGACGGCGGTCGTCTCCGGCGCGCCGAAGAGCTTGTTGCCGGTGAAGTCGAGCGGTGCCCACAGCAGCGGGCTGCCGTCCGCCGGGCTGGTCGCGCCCAGCTTGAGGTGGTGCATGGCGGCCAGGAACGAGTCGCGGCCAAGACCCGCCGGGGACGTGGCGGCCTGGAGGATGCCGTTGGCGACGACCTGGCTCTCTCCCCAGGCCAGCAGGCCGAGGTCCTGCAGCGTCCGCGTGTTGCCGCCCTCACCGCCCTGCGACCGGCCGGACGCGACGTAGCTCGCGAAGGCCTTTTTGAAGGTGGAGATGCGGGCCGTCTCCGACAGGCTGGCCCAGCGGCCGAAGCCCTCGGCGCCGCGGGCGTTCTGCGCCGCGCCGGGGACCAGGTTGTAGTCCCAGCCGAACTCCGAGGTGAACCAGATGGGCTTGAACGTGCCGCAGGCGTTGAGGAACTGGATCGCCGGCGTCGGTGCGGTGTAGAGCCACACCATGTCCGGGTCCTTCTGCGACAGCTGGGCGCACTGCGTCGCGTAGCCGGAGGAGTTGTTCGGGTCCAGGCGGATGTTGTCGCTGACGACCTGCTGGCCCTTGTCCTTGGAGCGCTCGAGGAAGGGCTTCAGCACGACGTCGACGTTGGCGTCGTTGGCCTCCGCGACGACCGCCACCTTCGTCAGCTTCCGGCTCACGAAGTAGTCGGCGACCAGGCGGCCGGCGATGGTCTGGTCGGTGGAGATGTAGAACGTGGATCTGCCCCACTCGGGCTTGGGGTGGGGCGCGTTCAGCAGCGCGATGTTCGGGATCCCGGCCTTGAACAGCCGCTCGTGCATGATCTTGGACGGCTCCAGGCGGTCCAGCGTCGTGACGGCAAAGGACTTGATGTCGATCGCCTTCTGGACGGCCGCCTGGGCGCCCGCCACCGTCGACTGCGTGTCGCAGATCTCCGGATCGACCTTGTAGCCGTTGAGGCCGCCGTTGGTGTTGATGAAGTCCCAGTACGCCTCGATCGCGTCCTGCACGTTGGGCGGCAGGGGGGCCGCCCCGGTCTTGGGGAACAGGTAGCAGATCGTGACGGTCTTGTTCTTGATGCCGAACTGCGACCCGGCCTGCGCCGGTGCCGCCTGCGCCTGGGGC
>JAOPWI010000003.1 GCA_025965755.1 Frankiales bacterium
GGCCGAGCCGACCCCGCCCGCCGCCCCGATACCGAGCGCCAGCCCGAGCGCCAGCCCGAGCACCGGCAGCCGGCCGGTCGTCGCGCGGCTCCCCGCGCCGCGCGTGCTCGGGCCGGTGAACGGCGCCGCCGCCAAGACCGTGGTGCTCGACTGGACCGCCGTGGCCGGCGCCGACGCCTACACGGTCGAAGTGGGCACGGACGAGGACTGGTCCGACGGCACCGTGCTGGCCGTCGCGGTGACCAGCGGCGCCACCGCCTACACGCTGCCGGTCGCTCTGCCGCACGCGTCCTACGTCTGGCGGGTGGCGGCGACCACCACGGCCGGGCAGGGCCGCTGGTCGGCCAACGGCTCCTTCGTCAAGGCGTGGACCGCGCGGCCCGGGCTGCTGAGCCCGGCGCCGGCCAGCAGCTCCACGGTGACCTCCTTCCGCTGGACGCCGGTCCCCGGTGCGTCGGAGTACCAGCTCCAGATCAGCACCAGCCCGACCTTCCCCGAGAGCGCCTCGACGGACCGGGACCCGACGCAGACGCAGGGCGAGCCGCAGACCGAGTCCTGCTTCACCAGCCGCACCGAGCTCACGCCGCACGTCCACCACGGCGCGTCCAAGGTGGCCGGCAGCGGCGCGTGCAGCCTGGCGCTGCTCAACCCGTCACCGCAGCGCCCGCGGTACTGGCGGGTCCGGGCTCTGGACCACTTCGTCGGCTCGATCAGCACCCTGCCGACGGTGCCGGTGGCCGACGAGGGCATCAGCCACCTGCCGCCGCAGTGGCAGCCCGAGGCGCTGGACCTGACCGCCTGCCCGGCGCCGGCGGCTGACCTGCCCACCGCGCCGATCTTCGGCCAGCCCAAGGTCTCGCCGCCGTCGCCCTCGGCGGTCGCCTCGCCGTCGCCGGCCGCCAGCCCTGCGGCCGACGCGGACGCGCCGACCACGTCCTGCCTGCCGGAGAACCCGGTCGAGAAGGGCGCCTGGTCGGCGACCTCGCCGTTCGTCATGTCCTGGCCGCTCACCAGCACGGCCGACCACCTGACCCTGCCGGCCGTGGACACCGCCACCCTGGCCGGCGGCACCTGCACCCGTTCCGCTGGCGAGGTGCCGGTGTGCCGCGACCTGCCCAAGATCAAGTGGGAGCCCGTGGACGGGGCCCTGTCCTACCGGGTCTACCTCGCGCTCGACGCCGCCTACAGCAACGTCGCCTACGTCGCCGACGTGGTCGGGCTGGAGTGGGTGCCCTACTTCGCGCTGCGGGACAGCACCGCCGGCCAGGCGTACTACTACGCCGTCCAGGCCTGCACGAACAACGGCTGCGGGCGAGTCACCTCGACCCCTGCGTCGTTCAGGAAGCGCAGCCCGGCCGTCGTGCCGACCGGGCCGGCGCAGGGCGCCAGCATCGGCGCCGACGTCGGACAGGTGATGTTGTCCTGGCAGGACTGGTCGCAGACGCTCGCCGACACGACCGGAACCGCCGCGACGTCCGGGCCGCAGTCCTACCGGGTGCAGGTCACGACCGAGGACGACCCCGACTTCACCGACCCGCTGCTGGATGCCGAGGTCGACGAGACCGCGTACGTGCCCCCGACGGTGCGCCTTCCGGACGGCCGCCTGCTCTGGCGGGTTCAGGCCGTCGACGCGAGCGGCAACCGCCTGCCCTTCTCGTCGGTGCACCGCTTCACCCGTGACGCCACGCGTCCCACCGCGGCGCTGCTGGACACCTCCCCGCTCGCCGTGGACGGCGCCGTCGTGCTGCGCTTCAGCGAGCCGGTCACCGGCGTGACCGCGGCCAGCCTCCGGGTCAGCCCGGCCGCCGAGGTCACCGTCCGGCTGGCCGCGGACCGCCTCAGCGCGGTCCTCACCCCGGCCCGGCGCTGGCTGCTCGGCGCCCGGCACACGGTCGAGCTCGCGCCGACGGTCACGGACCTGGCCGGCAACCCGGTGCAGCCCGCGGCAGGCGACCTCGAGGTCGTCAGCCGCGCCGACGACGGCTCGCCGGCTCTTGGGTACGCCGGGCGCTGGAGCAGCCGGATCGCCACCAACGCCCTGGGCGGCGGCTTCCACGCCAGCACGCCGACGAGGCGGGCGCAGACCGCCGTCACCACGGAGCTCTCCGGCAACGGCGTCCGGTTCACCGGCTGCCAGGGGCCGACGGGCGGGCTGGCTGACCTCTACGTGAACGGCGTGAAGCGCGCCCGGATCGACACCTACCGCCGCTACAGCGGCTGCGGCGTCACGCTGGCGGAGTACGCCCTGCCGGTCGGTCACCACCAGGTGCAGCTGCGGGGCCTCGGCCTGAAGCGCCCGGCCAGCAGGGGCACTGCCCTGATGATCGACGCGGTCGACGCGCTGCACTGATCCGCGACGCCACGGAGCCCGGCCCCCCACGTGGGGACCGGGCTCCGTGGCGTGCGGGGGGAACTACTCCGCGGCGAGCTCGGCCTCGAGCACCTCGGTGACGGGCTGGCCGTTGATCCAGGCCTCGAGCAGGTCCTTGGCGAGGTCGTCGCGGACCTGCTTGGGCGGGGACTTCATGAAGTAGGTCGACGCCGGGTCGACCGGACCGCCCTCGCCGCGGTCGAGCGCGACCTTGGCGCAGCGCAGCGCGACGATGATGACGCCGGCCGAGTTGGGGCTGTCCCAGACCTCGAGCTTGTACTCGAGGTTGAGCGGAACGTCACCGAACGCGCGGCCCTCGAGGCGCACGTAGGCCCACTTGCGGTCGTCGAGCCACTGCACGTAGTCGGACGGGCCGATGTGCACGTTGCGGGCGCCCATGTCGTGCTCCATGTTGGAGGTCACGGCCTGGGTCTTGCTGATCTTCTTGGACTCCAGGCGGTCGCGCTCCAGCATGTTCTTGAAGTCCATGTTGCCGCCGACGTTGAGCTGGTAGGTGCGGTCCAGGATGACGCCGCGGTCCTCGAACAGCTTGGCCATGACGCGGTGCGTGATGGTCGCGCCGACCTGGCTCTTGATGTCGTCGCCGACGATCGGGACGCCCGCAGCGCGGAACTTCTCGGCCCACTCGGGGGTGCCGGCGATGAACACGGGCAGCGCGTTGACGAACGCGACCTTGGCGTCGATGGCGCACTGCGCGTAGAACTTCGCGGCGGCCTCGGACCCGACGGGCAGGTAGCAGACCAGGACGTCGACCTTGGCGTCCTTGAGGACCTGGACGACGTCGACGGGCTCGGCGTCGGACTCCTCGATGGTCAGGCGGTAGTACTTGCCCAGGCCGTCGAGCGTGGTGCCGCGCTGGACGGGGACGTCCATCGGCGGGACGTCCGCGATCTTGATGGTGTTGTTCTCGGAGGCCAGGATCGCCTCGGAGAGGTCCATCCCGACCTTCTTGGCGTCCACGTCGAACGCGGCCACGAACTCGATGTCCGAGACGTGGTAGCCGCCGAGCTCGACG
>JAOPWI010000047.1 GCA_025965755.1 Frankiales bacterium
TCACCTGCTGGCGGGTGAGGGCCTGCTCGGCCGGGCCGCCGTCGAACGGCAGCACGGTGCCCCGCTCCTCGTCGTCGCGGCGCTCGGTGCCGGAGGAGCCCGGGGAGGTCAGGTGCGTGAGCCGCACCAGGGCGCGGCCGGAGAGGTCGGCGATGAGGAAGGAGACGGCGGTCGCGCCGAGGACGGCGCCGAGCTCGCGGGTGACCGCCTCGACGGCCTGCACGGGGCTCGCGTCCTCCGCGGCGTCGAGCAGCCGGCGCAGCGGGCGGTCGGACACCCTCGGCTGCGTCATGTGCTGAGGCTACGGGGCGCGCCGCACACCTTGATCAGCCGTGTCGTCGGCGGGCGGCGCGGTAGCCGGCGAACAGGTGCCCGCTCAGCTCGGCCACCTCGGCCCGCAGCCAGGCCTCGTCGGCCTCCGGCTGGCTCAGCACGGCGCCGCTGACCGCGCGGGTGATCGCGCCGGTCCAGAACCGGGAGAGCGGGTCGCTGTCGCCGAGGGTCAGCAGCGCGTCCAGCCGGCCCTCGACGCCGCGGGCCCGCTCCCAGACGGCCGGACGGGTCATGGCCGCGGCGTCGCGGCTCATCCAGGAGGCGGTGCTGCGGTGGCGGAGCAGGTACTCGACGAACGCCTGCAGCGCGAGCTTGTGCCGGGCGCTGTCGCGCGGCAGCGCGTCGGCCTCATCCAGCAGGTGGTGGAGCTCGTCGAAGGCCGGCTCGACGAGCGCCTGCAGCAGGTCGTCCTTGCTGCGGAAGTGGTAGTAGACGGCCGCCTTGGTCACGCCCAGCCGGTCGGCGATCTGCTGCAGGCTGGTGCCCTCGAACCCGTGCTCGGCGAACAGCTCGAGCGCCGCGTCGAGCACGCGCTGAGCGCTGGCGGACCTCTCGACGTGTGTGGCGGTCATGGCACGAGGCTACGGACGTCCTTGCCGGCCGGCAAGGGTGGTTGCAGCGTGCAACTAGCCATGTGGCTAGCAACACACTTGACGACCGGCTAGTGAGCGCCGACAGTTCACTCGCCGACCGGCAAGCCCTGACCCCTCTCGACCGCGAGGAACGCCCGCATGTCCGTCACCCTCGAGCCCACGTCCGCACCGGCCGTGGGCTCCCCGCCCGGCAAGGACCGTCGTGGCCTGGGCCTGCTCGTCCTGTCCCTCGCTCAGCTCATGGTGGTGCTCGACGCCACCGTGGTGAACATCGCGCTGCCGACCGCCCAGCAGGCACTCGCGTTCTCCGACGCCGACCGCCAGTGGGTCGTCACCGGCTACGCGCTGGCCTTCGGCAGCCTGCTGCTGCTGGGCGGCCGCCTGTCGGACTTCTTCGGCCGCAAGCGCATGTTCGTCATCGGCACCATCGGCTTCGCGCTCGCCTCCGCCCTCGGCGGCGCCGCGAACGGCTTCGAGATGCTGCTGGCCGCCCGCGTGCTGCAGGGCGTCTTCGGCGCCGTGCTGGCCCCGGCCGCTCTGTCGCTGCTCACCACGACCTTCACCGAGCCGGCCGAGCGCAGCCGCGCGTTCGCCATCTTCGGCGGCATCTCCGGCGCCGGCGGCGGCGTCGGCCTGCTGCTCGGTGGCGCGCTGACCGAGTACGCCAGCTGGCGCTGGTGCCTCTACGTGAACCTGGTCATCGCTGCGGTGGCCCTCGTCGGTGCCGCGGTCGCCCTGCACGAGGGGGAGCGGCCGGCCCGCCCGCACCTGGACCTGCCCGGCGTGTTCACCGCCGTGCTCGGCCTCGTCGGCCTGGTCTACGGCCTCGCGCAGGCCGAGACCGAGGGCTGGCAGTCCGCCGCCACGCTGGCGCCGCTGCTCGCCGGTCTCGTGCTGCTGGTCGCGTTCGTGCTCATCGAGCGGCGGGTGGCCCACCCGCTGCTGCCGCTGCACGTCGTGCTCGACCGCAATCGCGGCGGCGCCTATCTGACCGTCGCGGTCGCCGGCATCGGGATGTTCGGGCTCTTCCTGTTCCTCACCTACTACCTGGCGACCAGCCTGCAGCTCAGCCCGGTGGCCACCGGCGCGGCCTTCCTCCCGATGCTCGGCATGCTCATGGTCACGGCCATCGGGCTGGGCGCCGTGCTCGTGCCCAAGATCGGCCCGCGCCCGCTGGTCCCGGCCGGCGCGCTGATGGCCGCGGTCGGCATGGCCCTGCTGACCCGGCTCGAGCTGGACAGCACGTACGCGGCGGACGTGCTGCCTGCCCTGCTGGTCATCGGCGCCGGCCTCGGACTGGTCTTCGCGCCGGCCCAGAACGCCGCGACGGCGGGCGTGCACGCGTCGGACGCGGGCGTCGCCTCCGCGATGATCAACATCGGCCAGCAGATCGGCGGGTCGATCGGCACCGCGCTGCTCAGCAGCTTCGCCGCCAGCAGTGCCAGCAGCTACCTCGCCGGCAAGGGCTCCTCCCCGGAGGTGCTCGCCCAGGCGGCGATCGAGAGCTACCAGACGGTGTTCTGGTGGTCCTCGGGCTTCCTCGCCGTGTGCGCCGTGCTCGCGGCCGTGCTGTTCCGCTCCGGACCGCTGCAGGTCGACCCGGACGCGGCCCCGGTCCTCGCGCACTAGGTCTGCGCGGATCCGCGGCCGGCCCCCGGGAGGCCGGCCGCGGCCGGCTCAGCGGACGGTCGGGAGCATCCCCGTGCGCGGGCGGTGCGCCGTCAGATAGCTGACCCCGTCCGGTCCGGCGGTGAGCGAGCGCCGGGCGCCGGCCGGCAGCACGACCACGGCCGGCGCCCGCACGTCGACGACGAGCCCGTCCTGGCCCAGCTCCAGCGCCCCGACCAGCACCGCGAGCGTCACGTCCAGCGCCGGCTCGGCGTGCGCGTCGATCCGGGCCCCGGGGGCCAGGCTGACGACGTTGGTCTGGAGCTGGTTGCCGGCCGACCACAGCACGGCCCGCTCGCCGTCAGGCCGGGTCGCCAGCAGGGCCGCGACGTCGACGACCTCGGCGCGTGGGCTGCTCGTCATGCCGTCCTCCTCTGCGCCCCGGGGGATCACGGGCAGGACGCGCGTGGCCCATCGTGCCGCAGCTGCGGCGGGGACACCGCCGACAGCACAGCGCCGCCCGGTTCCTGCGTCTTGGGGTCGCAGGAACCGGGCGGCGGGCGGTGCAGGGCGCAGGGTACCCGCGCCGGAACGGCACACACCTGCGACCCGCCGGGCGGCGACCGCGGGGTTCGCTCCGCATGGCCTACCGCGCCGGGGGGGCGAGCGCCACCGTGCACCGGAGCGTCCCGGGCCGGCCGGTCTTCCCCCAGCGCGCCGACCGGCGTGTAGGAAGCGGGCATGGACTTCGACCTCACGCCCGACCAGCAGGACCTGCGCCTGGCGGTGCGCGAGCTCGCCGCCCGCTTTCCGGACGCGTACTGGGCCGAGCAGGACGAGAAGGCGCAGTTCCCGTGGGAGTTCTACGAGGCGTTCGCCGCCGCCGGCTGGCTGGGCATCGCCATTCCGGAGGAGTACGGCGGCGCCGGTCAGGGGATCCTGGAGGCCGCCCTCCTGCTCGAGGAGGTGGCCGCGTCCGGCGCCGGCATGAACGGCGCCAGTGCCATGCACCTCACCATCTTCGGCCTGAACACCCTGGTGAAGCACGGCAGCGAGCAGCAGCGCCGCGCGGTGCTGCCCGGGGCCGCGGACGGCTCGCTGCACGTCTGCTTCGGAGTGACCGAGCCGGACGCCGGCACCGACACGACCCGCATCTCGACGTTCGCGCGCCGCGAGGGCGACGGCTACCTCGTCAACGGCCGCAAGGTGTGGATCACCAAGGCCGGCGACGCGCAGAAGATCGTGCTCATCGCGCGCACCTCGCCCCGCGACGACGCGGCGCCGACGGCCGGCATGACGCTGTTCCTCATGGACCTGCAGGTCCCCGGCGTCTCGCTGCGCGCCATTCCCAAGCTGGGACGCAACGCCGTCGCGTCGTACGAGGTGCTGCTCGACGAGGTGCACGTGCCCCTCGAGGCGCGGGTCGGCGAGGAGGGCCAGGGGTTCCGCTACCTGCTGGACGGCCTGAACCCCGAGCGCATCCTGCTCGCCCACGAGGCGCTCGGCATCGGGCGCGCGGCCGTGCGCCGGGCCGTCCGCTACGCCAACGAGCGCGTCGTCTTCGACCGGCCCATCGGCCAGAACCAGGGCATCGCCTTTCCCCTGGCCGAGGCCGTCGCCCGGCTGGACGCCGCCGAGCTGATGGCCCGGCAGGCGGCCTGGCGCTACGACCGGGGGCTGCCGTGCGGGCGCGAGGCCAACATGGCCAAGTGGCTGTGCGCGGACGCCGGGTTCCAGGCCGCCGACGCGGCGGTGCAGACGCACGGCGGCATGGGCTACGCCAAGGAGTTCCACGTCGAGCGCTACTTCCGGGAGGCGCGGCTGCTGCGCCTGGCGCCGATCAGCCAGGAGATGGTCCTGAACTACCTCTCGCAGCACGTGCTCGGGCTGCCCCGGTCCTACTGACCACCCGCGGCTTCGGCCAGGACGAGCTGCGCGCGATCGGCGGCCTGCTCGCCGACGTGCTGGAGGCGACGCAGCCGGCCGGATCTCAGGCCCGGTACGCCCTGGACGAGGTCGTCGCTGCCCGGGTGCGCGACCGGGCCGCCGAGCTGGTCGCCGCCCACCCGCTCTGTCCCGAGGTCCACCTCACGGTCAGGTGAGCCGGCGGCCGTCCAGCCGGGTCGGGCGGATGCGCAGGACGCTCAGCCGGGGGCCGTTCGCCCATGCCTGCGGCAGCGCGTCGGCCGGCAGGGCCAGCTGCTCGGAGCGGCTGAGCCGGCGGGCCCGCCCGACCACGACCACGCTCCAGCCGGCGTGCGCATCGTCGTCGATGTCGTCGACCTCGAAGGCCACCACGTCGCCGCGCTCGGCCGCCTGCAGCTTGGGCCCCGCGCCGGAGCGGATCAGCACGTCTCCCTCGTGCACGCGGTAGTTCACCGGCACGATGTCGGGCACGCCGGCGCGGGCGACGTAGGCCAGGCGTCCGACGGAGCGGCTCGCGAGCAGCGTCAGGCACTCCTCGCGGCCGAGCCGGGACAGCGCGCCGGGGGAGTCGTCGTGCTCGGCCGGCGCGAGCTGACGCCGCTCCGCGACGACGGCGCCGAGAGTTGCCGCGGCGGTGCGCGCGTTGTCCAGGGCGCGGCTGCCGGCGGTCCGGACCACCCCACCGGCCAGCCGGGGTGCCGCGGTGAGCAGCCGGGAAAGCGGCACGGTTCCTCCTGCAGTCGGTGTGCCGCCCAGCATGCCTGGCGGCCGGCCCGGGCCCGGGCCGGACGACTAGTCGAGTGTCTCGGCGGCGTCGAGGTCGAGCGCGTGGCGGGCGTGCCGCCCCGCCATGGTCAGGAACATCTGGTCGCCGCGGTCCGTGCGCTTGACCGACATCGACGCCCCGACGGCCATCAGCAGGCCCGCCCAGGTGCCGCGCCGGTAGTCGCGCCAGCACTGCTGCCACGCGTACGTCGTCACGCCGTTCTCGGCCAGGCCGGCGTGGTAGTCGCGCACCAGCGTCTCCTCGCAGGCCCGCCGCTCCTGCTGGGCCAACCCCGCGCCGAGGAAGTAGGCGACGTCGGTCGGCCCGACGCCGTCGACGCAGGTCTGCCAGTCCAGGACGGTGATGCGGCCGCCGGGATCGATGAGCAGGTTGTCGAGGCGGTAGTCGCCGTGGGTCACGGTGCGCACCAGGTCAGCGGCATGCCAGTCGTCCATGCGGCTGAAGACCTCGTCGCCGGCCTGCTTCACGTGCGGCTCCAGGTCGGCGGCGTAGCGCTCCTGAAAACCGGCCCACAGCAGCGGCATGACCTGGGCCATCAGCGCGCGGGAGGCCTCCACGTCGCCGTGCAGCCACTCCAGGTCGGCCAGCGTCGGGTCACCCCACCGTGGTGCGTGCAGGCGCACCAGCTCGGCCACCGCGGTCTCGGCGACGTCGACGCTGCAGCCGCGCAGCTGGTCACCCTGCACCGCCGGAGCCAGGTCCTCGAGCAGCAGCACGAAGGCGGCGGTCTCCACGTCGATGTCGGCGTAGTACATGCGCGGAGTGCGGACCGGCAGCGCGCCGGCGAGCTCCTGGTAGAAGCGCACCTCCTTCTCATAGCTGCGGTAGGCGATCGCGCTGGCCCGGCTGGCCTCGTCCGCGGCGGGCAGCTTGGCGATGAGCGTGCCCGGCCCGGCGCCGGGCACGTCGTAGGTCAGCGTCACGCGCAGGCTGTCGCACATCTGACCGGTGCCCAGCGGTCGCGGTGCGGCGTCGACGACGCGGGCGCCCTGCAGGACGCCGGACGAGGTCAGCGCGCCGGTGAGCCACGCAGGCGTCAGCGCCTGCGGGGTGTCCGCGATGGTCAGCACGGCAGCAGGCCCTCCACGTCGGTGTCGGGAAAGAAGTGGTGGTGGCGCGCGCCGGTCACCTCGTAGACGGCGGTGCCGGTACGGCCGTCCTGCGTGCGCACGCGCACGACGCTCAGCCCGCCGCGGTGGTACGGCTCGTACGGCCGGACGAACTCGCCCTCGGCCTCCACCTCGATGGTCCGCCCGTCGGCCAGGCGGAACCGGCAGGTGCCCGCGAGCCCGGCGATCGTGTCGCCGTTCCGGCCGTAGACGCCCTTGCTGCCGTCGGCCGCGATCCAGTGGACGTCGTGGTGGAAGTCGACGACCGGCACCGGATCGCTGCCGTCGGCGCCGGCCCAGCAGCCGTCGGTGTAGACGCGCGCGCCGTTGGCCAGCTCCCAGTGCCAGACGCCGAGCATGCCGTCCTCGAGCTGGATCTGGAACCAGATCCACAGCGGGCAGCGGCCGTGGTCGCGCACGCCCCAGGAGTGGTCGCGCTGGCCGGTCCAGCCGGCGACGTCGGTGGTCACCCCGTTCGCGGTGTAGCTGCCGCTCCACGTTCCCGACTGCAGGATGTGGCTCTGGTCCCACACGACGCCGTCCGCCGCGCGCATGGTGCCCCGGCGCAGGCCGTACGGCTGGGTGCGCGCCCGGAAGACCAGGTCGACGCCGATCGGGCTCAGCTCGGGGTCGGCCCAGACCCGCACCTCCTGCCACGGGGTGACCACCTCGACCCGGGCGCCGGGGAGCTCGGTCGTGTGGGGGTCGTCGCCGAGCGGCCGCTCGAACAGGTGCAGAACCGGCTGGCCGCCGACCCGGCCCATCGCCAGGCTGTCCATCACCCCGGCGTGCGGGCGCACGGCCATGGTGGTGAACACGGCGTCGCCGGTGCCCGACGGGTCGTGCAGGTCGAAGAAGTAGCTCTCGCGCCAGTACGGGCCGGGGGTCGCGACGGCCGGCAGGAGCTCCGGAAGCTGGTGGACGAGCTGCTCGTCGAGGTCGGTTGGTCGGGCCACGGGTCTACCTCCTGGATGTGACCCAGGACACTAGCCAGGCAGCGCCGCCGAGAAGAAGGCCAGCTCGAGGTTCATCGCGCGCCGGTACGCCGCAGCCACGCCCGGGCTGTCCTCGGCGTGCCGGTCGAGCAGCTGCTCCAGGCTGGCCGCCAGCTGCTCGAAAGCGGGATCGGCGTAGGTGCGCACCCATGCGGCGTACGGGCCGGCGGCGTCCGGGTCGAGCGACTGCCCGAGGTGCGCGTACAGGCGCAGGCACGGCGTCATCGCGGCGCAGGTCAGGCCGACGCCGCCGAGCGACGCGGTCGCGAGCAGGAAGTCGGTGTACGCCGACGTCGCCGGCACCGGCTGCACGCCGGTCATGTCGACGCCCCACTGCGCGGCGTAGCCGCCGTGCAGCCGCAGCTCGTCGCGCACGCCGGCGATCAGGTCGGCGAACACCTCCAGCGACGCGCGGTCGGTGCTGCGGGCCAGCGCCAGGCCGTACGCGCGCGCGAAGCACTCGAGAAAGAACGCGTCCTGCGCGACGTACGCCTGGAACACCGGGCGCGGCAGCGAGCCGTCGGACAGGCCGCGCACGAACGGGTGCGCCAGCGCCTCGGCGGCCTGATCGGCGCTGCCGGCCCACAGCCGGGCGGACAGGCTCACGACGGCAGTGCCATGTCCCAGAACGCCGCCTCCTGGTGCAGCACCTCCACCAGCAGCTGCTCGTCCGCCGGGCCCTCGCCGGCCAGCCGCTCCAGCCCGGCGACGTAGTCGGCGAAGCCGGGCGCCGTCCAGTGCGCGACCAGCTCGGCGGCGTCGCCGGCACCGGGCAGCGCGCCGGTCCAGGCGTCCAGATAGACGCGCTCGACCACCCACAGCGCCCCGACGGCGTCGGCGTAGGGAGCGGCGTCCAGGCGCTGCAGCAGCTCGGCGTACGCCAGCGTCGCCGGCAGCGCCGGGGACGCCAGGTCCAGGCCGCGCCGGGCGGCGAGGTCGTCGAACCAGGCCAGCTCGTCGACCAGGGCGACGACGCCTGCGGCGAGCAGGCGCTGGGCGTGCCGGGGCGCCCGCGGGACCAGCCGGGACTGGAAGGCGAGCAGGTCGGCGACGAAGCGCGCGTCCTGCGCCAGCCAGGTGTCCAGCGCCCCGGGCGGCAGGCTGCCGGTGCGCAGGCCCTCCAGAAAGGGGTGGCGGGTGGCGGCGAGCCAGAGCGCGGACCGGCGGGACGGCAGGTCAGGGGTCACGGCGCGACCCTAGGCGGCCCCTGTCCGGGCGCAACGGCGTAGGGTCGTCGACCTGTGTGCGGGAGCCCGGAGAGCGGGCTGAGAGGACGGCACAGGCGCCGTCGACCGCTTGAACCTGTCCGGGTCATGCCGGCGTAGGGAGACACCATGAGCACCCCCGTCCTGGACGCGCGTGCGTCCGCCGAGGCGCCGGTCACGCTGGCCGAGCCCGTCACCCACGACCTCGGCCTGCGCGACGTCTTCGGCCTCTGGGCCAACCTGGGCATCAGCCTGCTGCTGCCGGTCGCGGCGGCGTTCGTCGTGCTGGCCGGGCGCCCGCTGGGCACCACGCTGCTGGCCGTCGCCGTCGGGGCGCTCATCGGCGCCGTTCTGCTCGGGCTGACCGCGGCTCCGGCCGCGCGCGAGCGGGTGCCGGCCATGGTGCTGCTGCGCGGGCTGCTGGGCCGGCGCGCGTCCGCGCTGCCCACCGGGCTCAACGTGCTGCAGTGCGTGGGGTGGGCGACCTTCGAGATCGTCATCATCGCGGAGGCGGCGTCCCGGGCGCTGAACGCGCCGCGCTGGCCGTTCGTGATCGCGGCCGGCGTGCTCGCGACCGCCATGGCGCTGCGCCCGCTCGGCGTTGTGCGGGTGCTCGCGCGCTTCGCCGTCTGGGCCGCGCTGGCGGCCGTGGTCTACCTGTTCGTGCGGGTGCTCCGGGAGCCGTTGCCCCGCGTGGAGCAGGGCGGCGCCGGATCGTTCTGGTCGGCAGTCGACATCGTCATCGCGCTGCCCGTCTCGTGGTTCCCGCTGGCCGCGGACTACACCCGGCACGCGCGCGACCCGCGGACCGCCTTCGTCGGCAGCGCCGCCGGCTACGGGCTGGCGACGTTCGTCATGTTCACCCTGGGAGTGCTGGCGCTGTCGGCGTACGGCACGGTCGGCCTGGACGTCATCGACGCGCTGCTGGCCGTGCCGCTCGGGCTGCTCGCCGTCCTGGTGCTGGTGAGCGTGGAGGTGGACGAGGCGTTCGCGAACATCTACTCCACCGCCGTGTCGGCGCAGAACGTCGCGCCGCGCCTGGACCGCCGGATGCTGGCCGTGGTGGTCGGCACGGTGGCCACGGTGCTCGCGCTGGCCGTCGACGTCGTGTCCTACGAGCCGTTCCTGTTCCTGCTCGGGGCGGTGTTCGTGCCGCTGGCCGGGGTGTTCCTCGTCGCCTACTACCTCGTGCCCCGCGGCGCCTGGAACACCTCCGACGACGCGCCGGCCCGACCGGCGCTGCTGCTGCCGTGGGCGGCCGGCTTCGTGGCCTACCAGCTGACCGTGCCGACCTTCTTCCTCGGAACCGGCGCCGGCTGGACCGCCTGGTGGGGCGCCCGGCAGGCCGACCTCGGCATCTCGGCGACGAACGGGCTGTCGGCCTCGCTGGTGTCGCTGACGGTGGCGTCGCTGCTGACCACGGCGGTCCTGCTGCCCGGCGCGCTGGCGAAACGGCCATGACGCTCGGCCGCCTGCACGTGCTCACCGACACCCGCGACGGGCGCGACGCGCTGTCGGTGGTCGCGGCCGCGCTGTCGGTCGGGGCTCCGGTGGTGCAGGTGCGCAGCAAGGGCGGCAGCGACCGGTCGCTGTACGAGCTGGCCGTCCGGGTGCACGCGCTGTGCGCTGCCGCCGGGGCGCTGACGATCGTGGACGACCGGCCCGACATCGCGCTGGCGGTCGGCGCCGGCGGCACGCACCTGGGCGCGCTGGACCTGCCGATGGATGCCGCGCGCACCGTGGTCGGCGCGGACCACGTGCTCGGCGGCACCGCCCGGTCGGCCGACCTGGCCCGCGCGCTGGTGGCGCAGGGCGCGAGCTACCTCGGCGTCGGGCCGGCGTACTCGACCACCACCAAGGACGGGCTTCCCGACGCGCTCGGGGCGGCCGCCGTCGGCGCGGTCGCGGCCGCGGTCGACGTGCCGGTGATCGCCATCGGCGGCGTCACGGTCG
>JAOPWI010000110.1 GCA_025965755.1 Frankiales bacterium
GAGGACGGCGACCCGGGGCAGGCGGCGGAGGCGCTGGCCGGCTCGCGGGCGGCCCAGAGCGGGCTCGACTCCTGGGCGGAGGCGCTGGACGCCGGCCGCGACATCAGCCGACTGTCCCCGCTGCGGCGCGACGGAGGCGCGACCTACGACCGCCTCAGCCGGCTGCAGGTGGGCGTCGACCGGGCGACCCGCAACCTGCGCGTGCTGGCCCGCCGGGTGGTGTTCTCGCTCGAGACCGACGAGCAGCTGCCGGCCGGCGTCGTGGTCGAGCTGCGCCGGCTGGCCGATGTGCTGGACGTGCTGCGCCACGACCCGGAGGGCGAGCCGCCGGCCGAGCTGCTGGCCCTGGCGGCCGAGCTCGACCCGGACGCCCTGGGCACGACAGGGCTGAGCGCCAGCGTCGTCGTGGCGCAGCTGCGGTCAGCGGTGGTCGACCTGCTGGTGGCGACCGGAACGTCGGTCCCGCAGGCGCGGGCCGCGCTGCCGCCGCTGCACTAGACGCGTACGCGCCGGTCCCCGCGGTCGGCCAGCACGTGTGCCGCCAGGCCGGTGGCGGCGGCGACCGTGAGAACGGCCGGCCAGGCGCCGATCTGCTTGGCCAGCGGGTGGGAGACCCCGAAGGCGCCCAGATAGGTGCCGAGCAGCAGCGCCGCGCGGCCGTTGCCGGCCTCCTGGCGCCACAGCGTGGTGCACAGGACGCCGCCGGCGGCGAGCACGACGCCGGCGAGCGGCCGCTGCCCGGTGGCCACGCCGGTGGCGTAGCCGGCGACGAGCGAGCCGGCGGACAGGACGGAGGTGGGAAGCGCCATGTCCCGACCCTAGAGGTCGACGTCCACCACCAGGGGGGCGTGGTCGGACGGGCCCTTGCCCTTGCGCGCCTCGCGGTCGACCCACGCGTCCCGCACGGGCACCGCGGTGGTGGCGAGCACGTAGTCGATGCGCATGCCCAGGTTCTTGTGCATCATTCCGGCGCGGTAGTCCCAGTAGGTGTAGGGCACGTCGCCCTTGCCCGGCCGCGCCTGGACGTCGACGAGCCCCCAGTCGAGGAGCTCCTGCATGGCGCTGCGCTCGGCCGGCGTGACGTGGGTCGAGCCCGTGAAGACCGAGGCATCCCAGACGTCCCGGTCGGTCAGCGCCACGTTGAAGTCACCCATGATCACGAGTGGTTGGGCGGGGTCGAAGCGGTCCAGCCGGGCTCGCAGGGACCTGAACCACGCGAGCTTGTACGCGTAGTGCGGGTCGTCCAGGGACCGCCCGTTCGGGACGTAGACGCAGGTCACGTGCAGCGGCCCGCACTGGGCCGAGGCCAGCCGGGGCTCCGGGTGGCCCTCGTGCACCAGCTCGACCCGCTCCAGCCCGACCCTGGACAGCACGGCCACGCCGTTCCAGCGCCCGTCGCCCGCGTGCGCGACCTCGTACCCCAGGGAGGCGACGTCGGCGACCGGGAACGTCGCGGTCTTGGTCTCCTGCAGGGCGACGACGTCCGGGGCGTTCTCCTCCAGCCAGGGGAGCAGCCGGGGCAGCCGGGCGGTGACGGAGTTGACGTTCCAGGTGACGAGGCGCACGGATCATTGTCCGTCAGAGCCAGCCGCGGCGCGCCGCCTCCACCCCGGCCTGGAAGCGGGTGCCGGCGCCCAGCTCCTCCATGAGGCGGGCGGCGTCGCGGCGCACGGTGCGCAGGCCCACACCCAGCTGGCGCGACACCGCCTCGTCCTGGATGCCGGCGGCGAGCAGCTCGAGCAGCCGGCGGTCACGGGGCGAGAGCGGGTCGCCCTCGGCGCGCAGCGAGGCGCTGAACAGCGGCTCGGCCGCGTCCCAGGCCAGTTCGAACAGCTGAACGAAGGCCGCCACGATCGACGGTGACCACACGACGTGCGCGCCCCGGTCCAGGTGGGCCTGCTCCAGCGGGATCACGCCGACCCGGCGGTCGATGACGACCAGCGTCATGGGCGGCCGCTCCAGCACGCGGTACTCGTCGGCGACCGCCGAGCCCTCCAGCGCGTAGGCCATCAGGTGGTCGGCGTCGCGGATGGAGGCGGGGTAGATGGTCCGGCTCCGCGCGCCGCGGGCCCAGGAGCGCTGGTCGCGGGCGCGCAGGGCGGGGACGTCCTCGGGCCGGTAGGACGCCGTCACCCCGATCGTCAGCAGCTCGTGCGTGGCGCCGGCGGCCAGCTCGTCCAGCCGCGCCTCGAGGGCCGGAATCGTCTCGATCCGCTCCACCTCGACCGGGGCGGCGCTGTGGGTGAGCCCGGTGACGTACAGCTCGACCAGGTCGGTGATCTCGCGCCGGGCGCGGGCCAGCTGCTCCTGGCGCGCGTCCAGCGCGCGCTGCTCCTCGGCCAGCGCGCGGCTGGTCACGGAGTCGGGCCGCTCCGCCACGTGGCCGCCGGTGTCCGGCCGGCGGCGCACGAGCCCGGCCGCGACCAGCCGGGCGAGCGCCTGGCGGACCTGCGGGGACTCCGGCTCCCGGACGTGGTCCTCCGGGCGCCGCAGCAGGGCGCGGTAGACGGCCAGCGTCGGCTCGTCGAGGTCCAGCAGCTGCTGCACCGGTCCGCCCCCTTCGGTTGCGCAGTGTGCGTTCTTGAGGACTCTAGGTGGCAACTTGCTGCCATGGCAGACAGTTCCGACGCAATCACTGGCAGTCACCCGTTCGAGGCATCAAGGTGTCCCCCAGCAGGACAGGGCGCACGTCGGATCGGCCGAATGCGCGGCCCCCGGCCCCGTCCCGTGCCACACGGAGCAGTTCCCCCGAGCCGAACGGAGCAGCGACATGCGCGGCCGCAGCTGGAGCTAGGAGCACGGACCACCACCGGATCGAGCAGACGGGAGAGCCAGATGCGCGGCTCCGCCTGGACCTGAGACAGCACCACCACCACCGGCACGAGCACAGAGGGGGGCGACATGCGCGGTTCCACGTGGAGCTAGGACGCAGCAGTTGACAGACCGTGGCGCGGACGCCACGGGAGCGCGAGCAGGTCGGGGCGAGGGGCCGCAGGACGCGGCCCCCGCCCCGCCGCCGTGCAGGCCATCGACACGTCCAGGAGATGCCGTGCAGCAGCAGGCAGGATTCGCGCAGGTGATGCGGCACCGCGAGGTGCGCGCGCTGGCGCTGTCAGCCGTCCTGTCCGGCCTGGGCGACCAGATCGCCCGGGTGGCGCTGTCGGTCGCCGTGCTGCATCGCTCCGGCTCGGTGCTGCTGACGTCGTGCGTGTACGCCGTGTCCTACCTGCCCTGGGTTCTCGGCGGCCCGGTGCTCTCGACGCTGGCCGACCGCCTGCCCGTACGCCGGGTGCTGGTCGGCTCTGACCTGTTCCGCGCGGCCACCGTCGCGCTCATGCTCGTCCCGCAGCTGCCCATCTGGTCGCTGCTGCTCCTGCTGTTCCTCACCGAGCTGGCCGCGCCGCCGTTCGAGGCCGGCCGCTCCTCGCTGCTTCCGGAGCTGCTCGAGGGCGACCTGTACGTGGCCGGCGCCGCGCTCATGGGCGCGCTGCGGCAGGCCTGCCTGTTCGCCGGGGTGGCCCTGGGCGGTGTCCTGCTCACCGTGGTCGGCCCGTCCACCGCCCTGGCCATCGACGTCGCGACGTTCCTCGTGTCGGGCTGGGTGCTGCAGCGCGGGCTGAAGGCCCGCCCGGCCACCGGCAGCGGCCCGCTGGCCTGGCGCGCCGACAGCGTCGAGGGCCTGCGGGCGGTCTTCGGCCAGCCCGGGCTGCGCCGCCTGGTCCTCGGAGCCTGGATCGCCTGCGCCGTCGCGGTGCTGCCGGAGGGCCTGGCCATCGCGTACGCCACCACGCTGAACGCCCCCTCGTACGCCGTGGCGCTGCTGCTCGCGGCCGAGCCGGCCGGCGCGGCCCTCGCCGGGCTGGCCGTGGCACGGCTGGTCCCGGCCGAGCGGCGCAACCGGCTGATGTGGCCGCTGCTCATCGGCGGCAGCGTGCCGCTGCTCGGCATGCTGGCCGCGCCGGGCATGGGGCTCGCCGCCGTCCTGCTGTTCCTGTCCGGCGCGAGCAGCGCGGGCCTGCTGCTGGTGTCCACCACCGTGGGCCGCACCGTCGATCCGGCGGTCCGGGCGCGGGTGTTCGGCATCGCGGCGAGCGGCCTGATGGTCGCCCAGGGCATCGCCCTGCTGGCCGGCGGCGCGCTCGCCGAGCTGCTCCCGCTGCACCAGGTGATGGCGCTGGCCGGGGTGGTCGGGGTCGTCGCCGTGCTGCCGCTGGCCCTGGCCGACCGGCGCCACGTCATCGTCCTGCCGCCGGACGCGCCCCGCACGATCGTGCTCCCCGACGTGCGGGAGAGCGCCCGCGTCTAGCGCGAGTGGTGCTCGAAGTCGACCGAGGAGTAGGCCCGCAGCTTGGACAGCCGGTGCTGGCTGCTGACCTTGCGGATCGTTCCGGACTTGCTGCGCATGACCAGCGACTCCGTCGACGCCCCGCCCGCGCGGTAGCGCACGCCCTTGACCAGCTCGCCGTCGGTGATGCCGGTGGCCACGAAGAAGACGTTGTCGCTGCGGACCAGGTCGTTGCAGTGCAGGACCGCGCCCAGGTCCAGCCCGGCGGCGGCGGCGTTGGTGAACTCGCTGCGCTTCTGCGGCCAGAGCCTGCCCTGGATCGAGCCGCCGAGGCACTTCACGGCGCAGGCCGCGATGATCCCCTCGGGCGTGCCGCCGATGCCGAGCAGCAGGTCGACGCCGGTGCCCTCGCTGGCCGCCATGACCGCGCCGGCCACGTCGCCGTCGGAGATGAACTTGATGCGGGCGCCGGCCTCGCGCACCTCGCGGACCAGGTCCTCGTGGCGCGGCCGGTCCAGGATGCAGACGGTGACGTCCTCGACGTTGCCGCCCTTGGCCTTGGCCACGGCCTGCACGTTGTGCTTCACCGGGGCGGTGATGTCGACGACGTCGGCGGCCTCGGGGCCCGTGACGAGCTTCTCCATGTAGAACACCGAGGACGGGTCGTACATGGTGCCGCGCTCGGCGACGGCCATGACGGCGATCGCGTTGGGCATCCCCTTGGCCATCAGCGTGGTGCCGTCGATCGGGTCGACCGCCACGTCGCAGTCGGGGCCGTTGCCGTCGCCGACCTCCTCGCCGTTGAACAGCATGGGGGCCTCGTCCTTCTCGCCCTCACCGATGACGACGACGCCGTTCATCGACACGCTGCCGATCAGCTGGCGCATCGCGTCGACGGCCGCGCCGTCGCCGCCGTTCTTGTCACCGCGGCCGACCCAGCGGCCGGCCGCCATGGCGGCCGCCTCGGTGACCCGCACCAGCTCCAGCGCCAGGTTGCGGTCCGGCGCCTCGAAGGAGCTCTGGCCAGATCCGGAAGCGTCGCTCATGCCATCGGACCCTACTGGGTCCTCAACGGGCGACCAGCCGGACCTCGGTGGCCTTGACCGACGCCCAGACGGTGCCGCCGGAGGCCAGGTCGAGCGCCGCGGCGGCCGGCACCGTCACCTCGGCGACCACCGGCGGCGTGCTGGCCACCTCGACCCGCACCCGGCTGCCCAGCGCGGTGGTCGAGCGCACCGGACCGGACAGGACCGTGCGCGGGCTGCCCTCCGGTGGGCGGCGGTGCAGGGCGACCGCCGCGGGAGCGACCAGCGCGAGG
>JAOPWI010000136.1 GCA_025965755.1 Frankiales bacterium
GGCCGCGTCCTGCTCCCGCCAGTGCGCCTCGATCGGGTCGACCACGCGCCAGCTCTGCTCGACCTCCTCGTTCTGCGGGAACAGCGCCGCATCGCCGAGCAGGACGTCGAGCAGCAGTCGCTCGTACGCCTCGGGGCTGCTCTCGGTGAACGCCTCGCCGTAGAGGAAGTCCATCGACACGTCGCGGACCTCCATCGCCGTGCCGGGGACCTTGCTGCCGAAGCGCAGGGTGACGCCCTCGTCCGGCTGCACGCGGACCACCAGCTGGTTCTGGCCGAGCTCCTCGGTGTCGCTGCGGCTGAACGGCAGGTGCGGCGCCTTGCGGAACATCACCGCGATCTCGGTGACGCGGCGGGGCAGCCGCTTGCCGGTGCGCAGATAGAACGGAACGCCGGCCCAGCGCCGGGTCTCCACCTCGAGGCGGACCGCGGCGAAGGTCTCGGTGCGCGAGTCGGCCGCCACGCCCTCCTCGTCGCGGTAGGCCCGGGCCCGCTCACCGGCCAGCCAGCCCTGCTCGTACTGGCCGCGCACGGCGTCGGTGGACAGGTCCTTGGGGACCTTGATGGCACCGAGGACCTTGCGCTTCTCGGTGCGCAGGCTCGCCGCGTCGAAGCTGACCGGCTCGTCCATCGCGGTGAGAGCCAGCAGCTGGAGCAGGTGGTTCTGCAGCACGTCGCGGGCGGCGCCAGTCTCCTCGTAGAAGCCGGCGCGCGAGCCGATGCCGACGTCCTCGGCCATGGTGATCTGCACCGAGTCGATGTGGTGGGCGTTCCAGATCGGCTCGAACAGCGTGTTGGCGAAGCGCAGGGCCAGCAGGTTCTGGACCGTCTCCTTGCCCAGGTAGTGGTCGATCCGGAACACGTCCCGGCTGGTGAAGACGTGGTCCACCTGCCGGTTGAGCTCCACCGCGCTCGGCAGGTCGGTGCCGAACGGCTTCTCGACCACCACCCGGCGCCAGCCGCCGGACTCGTGGTTGTCGGCCATCCCGGTGCGCTCCATCTGCTGGAGCACGGTCGGAAAGGCCGCGGGCGGGATGGAGAGGTAGAACGCCGCGTTGCCGCCGGTGCCGTGCGAGGCGTCGGTCTCCTTGAGCATGGCCGCGAGCTGGTCGAAGGCCGCGTCGTCGTCGAAGGAGCCCGGCAGGAAGCGGATGGCGTCGGCCAGCCGCTGCCAGACCTCGGCGCGGAACTCGGTGCGGGCGCCCTTCTTGGCCGCCTCGCGGGCGATCTGCTCGAAGTCACCGTCGCCCCAGTCGCGGCGGGCGAAGCCCAGCAGCACGAACCCCGGGGGCAGCAGGCCCCGGTTGGCCAGGTCGTAGACCGCCGGAATGAGCTTCTTGCGGGCCAGGTCCCCGGTGACGCCGAAGACGACGAGCACGCACGGCTCGGGAACCCGCGGAAGGCGGCGGTCGCGCGGGTCGCGCAGCGGGTTGCCGGCGCTCATCCCCGGGCCGCCCGCAGCACCGCCTGCAGGCCCGCCCTGCGGTCCACCAGGTGCAGGCGCAGGGCCGGCCGGTTCCGGCTGGCCAGCGCGCGCAGGTCGCCTTCCGCCTGGGCGGCCTGCAGCTGGCCGAAGGTGTACGGCTTGCCGGGCACCTCGAGGTCCTCGCCGACGGCGGCGGTGATCTGCACGAAGGCGCCGACCTGCGGCCCGCCCTTGTGGAACTGGCCGGTCGAGTGCAGGAAGCGCGGCGCCCAGCCGAAGGTCACCGGATGGGCCAGCCGGGCCGCCAGCGCGGCCCGCAGGTCCTGCGCCGACGCCTCGGCGTGCCGGTCGAGGTAGGCCAGCACGGCCAGGTAGCCCCGGTCCGGCACGCTGGCGAGCAGGGCCCGCCACGCCCCGGCCAGGTCGGTGACGCCGGTCAGCAGGTCGCCGGTCGCGTGCACCTCCACGCCGTCCTCGGTGAACAGCGGCTGTGTCGGGGCCGAGGTGTCGCCGGCCAGGACCGCACCGGTGTTGTCCTTGCTCTCCTGCACGTTCGGCTGGTCGAAGGGGTTGATGCGCAGCGCCCAGCCGGCCACCGCGGTGGCGAACTCCCAGAGGAGGAACTGCGCTCCGAGGGGCCCGTCGACGGAGGTGCCCAGCGGGGCAGCGCTGCCGCCGAGCACGACGAGGTGGCTGTCGCCGGCCGGCTCGGTGCCGGGAGCCTCGCGGCTCTCCACGACCACGGGCAGCAGCCCGCGGCCCTGCTTGCCGGTCGACTCGGCGACCAGCTGCTCGGCCCAGTCGCCGAAGCCGTGCGGGGCGCTGTCGCCCGGGGCGACGAGGAGCTTGTCGCGGCCGTCGACCGCACCGCCGCCGAGAACCGCGCCCAGCGCCAGCGCGGGGCCGTCGGGGTCGGCGAGGGTCGGCAGCACCGCGGCGGCCTCGTCCAGCAGGGCGGCCACGTCCACGCCGGCCAGGGCGGACGGCACCAGGCCGAACGCGGTGAGCGCGGAGTAGCGCCCGCCCACGTCCGGGTCGGCCAGGAACAGCGCCCGGACGCCCTCCTGCCCGGCGGTGGCCGCGAGCGGCGA
>JAOPWI010000017.1 GCA_025965755.1 Frankiales bacterium
GACACCCGGGCAGCCAAAAAGGAGCTCAAGGCGCTGGAGCGCGAGCTGTCCCGGCTCGACCAGCGCGAGCAGAAGCTGCTCGGCCAGATCGCCGAGCAGGCGGCCGACCACACGGCGGTGCTGGCGCTGGACGCCGAGCTGCGGGCTGTGCGGGCGGAGAAGGCGGCCGTCGAGGACGCCTGGCTGGAGCTGTCCGAGCAGGTCTGAGCCGGACCGCTGCCGGCCCGCTGCCGGCCCGCTGCCGGCCTGCGGTCCGTCCGGACCCGGGGGCGAGGTCGACCGGCGGGGCAGTCAGGCCTCGACCGGCTCGGGCAGCGGGTGGTCGACGTCCGCCGCGGCGGGCACCCGCCCGACGCTGCGGCCCCGGTCGCGCAGCAGCCGGGCCAGCGTCACGCCGTCGCGCAGGGCGGCGCCTCCCGGGTCGTTGTTCAGGTAGACGTACACCTCCTCGTCGTCGTCCCAGGTCTGGCAGAGCCGGTCCGCCCAGGCGGCGAGCACGTGCTCGTCGTACGGCCAGACGTCGTCGCCCCCACCCAGGTGCAGGCGCAGATAGCCCCACGACGCCGTGCGCCAGAGCGGCGCGACCGGCTGCGAGGCCTTGTCCGCCCAGCACAGGGCGGCTCCGCGGTCGACGAGCACGTCGCGCAGGTCCGCCGTCCACCAGGACGCGTGCCGCGGCTCCACGACGACGCGGGTGCCGGCCGGGAAGCAGGCCAGGCAGTCCTCGAGCAGCCCGACGTCGGCCTGCAGCGTCGGCGGCAGCTGCAGCAGGATCGCGCCGACCTTGTCACCGAGCCCGGCGACCCGGTCCATCAGCCGGGCGACCGGCTCCTGCGGCTCGCGCAGCCGCTTGATGTGGCTGAGAAAGCGGCTGGCCTTGACGGTGACGACGTAGTCGTCGGGCGTGCGGGCCGCCCAGGTCGCGAAGACCTCGCGCCGGGGGAGCCGGTAGAAGGCGTTGTTGACCTCGACGGTCTGCCAGCCGGCGGCGTGGTGCTCGAGCCAGAGCCGCTTGGGCAGCTTCGCGGGGTAGTAGCGGTGGCGCCAGGAGTCGTACTGCCACCCGGACGTGCCGACGAGGACGGGCATGCGCCGGGGCCTACCCCGGCGGCGAGCTGCTGAGCGCCGGCGTGGGGGTTCGCACCTGCGCCCCCGCGCGCCGGACCTGCCGGTCCGGTCAGGCGCTGCCTGCGGTCGCCGGCGGCGTCGGGTCGGTCTGCAGGCGGGACAGCCCGTGCCACGCCAGGTTGACCAGGTGGGCGGCCACGACGTCGCGCGGCGGCTCCTCCTGCTCGAGCCACCACTGGCCCACGAGCGCGACCTGGCCGACGAGCGCCTGGCTGTAGAGGGGCGCCAGCTCCGTGGCGTGGCCGCGGGCGGCGAACTCGGCCGCCAGAATGTGCTCCACCCGGCGGGCGACGTCGCTGATGATCGTGGCGAAGCCACCGGACCGCGCCAGCCCGACCGGCGACTCGCGCACCAGGATGCGGAACCCGTCGGAGAAGTCCTCGACGTAGCTCAGCAGCGCCCAGGTGGCCTGCTCGAGCAGGGCCCGCGGCGAGTCGGCCGACAGCGCGCCGGTGATCATCGACAGCAGGCGCTGCACCTCGCGGTCGACGACGACGGCGTAGAGGCCCTCCTTGCCACCGAAGTGCTCGTAGACGACCGGCTTGGAGACGCCTGCGCGCAGGGCGATCTCCTCCACGGAGGTGCCGTCGTAGCTGCGGGCGGCGAACAGCGCGCAGCCGACGTCGAGCAGCTGCTCGCGCCGCTCGGTGCCCGACATCCGGACCCGGCGCACCGGCGCAGGCGTGCCCCCGGACAGGGGGCTGACGCTCAGGAGGTGCTCGTCACGCGGCGAGCGTCCAGGCGCTCGCGGCTCGGCCAGCGGACGTCGGTCGCCAGGCCCAGCTTCTCCAGCCCGCGGATCAGCTCGGCGCTGGTGTCGATCTGCCAGCGGTCGACGCCGTGGCGGGCGGCCGTCGGGTCGGCGTGGTGCAGGTTGTGCCAGCTCTCGCCCATGCTGATCAGGGCCAGCGGCCACACGTTCGTCGCCCTGTCACGGGTCTTGAAGGGACGGTCGCCGAGCGTGTGGCAGATCGAGTTGATCGACCAGGTGGCGTGGTGCAGCACGGCCATGCGCACGACGCTGGCCCAGAAGAACGCGGTCGCCGCGCCCTGCCAGGAGCCGGCCCACAGGCCGCCGACCAGCGGCGGCAGGCCCAGGCTCAGCAGGACCCACAGCGGAAAGAGCTTGTTCACGAGGTCGACGTCGCGGTCGGCCTTGAGGTCGGGCGCGAAGCGGTGCTGGTCGGTCTGCTCCACGTCGAACAGCCAGCCGATGTGGGCGTGCCACAGGCCCTTGCACAGCGCCGGCAGGCTCTCGCCGTAGCGCCACGGGCTGTGCGGGTCGCCCTGCTTGTCGCTGTACGCGTGGTGCCGCCGGTGGTCGGCGACCCAGCGCGTCACGGGGCCCTCGACGGCCATGCTGCCCGCGATCGCCAGGGCGATCTTGACGCCCCGGCCGGCCTTGAAGGAGCCGTGCGTGAAGTAGCGGTGGAAGCCGACGGTGATCCCGTGCCCGGTGACGGCGTACGCGACGGTGCTGATGACGACGTCGCGCCAGGTCAGCCAGCCACCCCAGGCAACCCAGCCGGCGGCGAAGACGCACAGCAGCGGCACCCCGATGAACGCCGCCAGCGCGACCTGCTCGGCCCGCGCGCGCAGCCGGGACCGGGGGATCGCCTGCAGCGGACGGTCGACGTCCTCCACGAACTCGATCGTGGTGTTCGGCGCGTCGATCAACTCTGCAGTCACAGGCGTCCTCGGGAGGTGCGGGGTCGGGGCTACGGAACCGTAACCTACGGCTGCGTAACCGCGCCTGACCTGAGAGTGAGCAGCGCCTGACCCGTCCGGCTCACAGGGACTGCAGGTCCTCCGCCGCCAGCAGGCCGTGGGCCAGCAGCAGGTCCTCCAGGGCGACCGCCCAGCTCTCCCAGTACGGACGGTCCTGGTCGGCGGCGACGGCAGCGATCAGGCGGGTGCGGAACGGCTCCCAGTCCCGGTCGAAGCGGGTCTCGACCAGCGAGGCCGCCATCCCAAAGGCGCGCGGCTGCCACGGCGCGTCAAAGGCCAGCTCGCCGTTGCGGCGCGGCACGCCGACGTCCTGCAGGCCGCTCACAGCCGGGCCACGCCGATCATCGCGTCGCGGGTGACCAGCTCGGCCAGCTCCTGCTCCGACAGGCCGTCGGTGCCCGGCGGCCGCTGCGGCAGCACGAGGTAGCGCTGCTCGGCCGAGGAGTCCCAGACGGCGATCTCGACGTCGTCCTGGACGTCGCAGCCCATCTCGGCCAGGAGCGCGCGCGGCTCGCGGACCATCCGGGCGCGGTACGGCGGGTCCTTGTACCAGGCGGGCGGCAGCCCGAGCACCGGCCAGGGGTAGCAGGAGCAGAGCGTGCAGACGACGACGTTGTGGACGTCGGCGGTGTTCTCCACGACCTGCATGTGGTCGCCCTCGTGGCCGCCGTAGCCGAGCTCGGCGATCGCGGCGGTGCTGTCGGTCAGCAGCCGCTGCCTGTACTCGGGGTCGACCCAGGCGCGCGCGACGACCTTCGCGCCGTTGCGGGGGCCGATGTCCTGCTCGTAGGCCCGGTTGATCGCGTCGACGAACCCGGGCGGAACCAGGCCGCGGTCGGTGAGCAGCTGCTCGAGCGCCGCCACCCGCCGCTCCACGGGTGCGGGCTCGGCCGGGTGGTGGTGGTGGTCGGAGGTCATGCCGGCTCCAGGTAGCTGTCCCACAGGTCCGCGTGCACCGCCGCGCGGCCGTCGGCGTCGTCCCACAGCTCGCGCGCCGTGAAGCGCACGCCGTAGGTCCCCTCGACCACGCGGCGCAGGGAGTGCGCCTCGATGTCGGGCAGGCTGAAGCTGTCGTCGACGCGCACGACCGTGCCGATCCGGCCGCGCACGTAGTCCGGGCACCGGCTGTGGCCGGGATGCGGGGTGGCGACCACCCGCACCCGGTCGCCGACGGCGAAGCGCTGCGCGCCGGTGCCCTCGACCTGCGGCTCGGCGGGCGGGCGGGCCAGCGGGAACGGCCCGCCGGCCCGCTGCTCGAGCTCCTCCGGCTCCACCGCGCCGCTCTCGACCGCGAGCGACGCGGCGGCGGTCAGCCAGTGCTCGTAGTAGCTGCTGGTCAGGTAGTGCTCGGGATCCATCCGCTCGATGGCGTGCCGGAAGGCCGAGGTCGTCGGGTTGGGGTGGTTGCCCATCGCGGCGAAGACCAGCGCCCGGGCCGTCCGCTCCCACGGGTCGTGAAACACCGGCTCGTCGGCCTCCACCTCGACGGCGCCGAAGCCGGCCCGCCCTCCGAGGTCGTGCACGCGTTCCACGTTCGCACTCTGGCATGGACGCGCCGCCGGGTCCACGGCCTGGCCGCGCGGCCACGCCGGGCGCCGTGCGGGTCGTGCCCTACCGTCAGGGGCGCTGCTCCGCTGTGGGGTAATCGGCAACCTGCTGGCCTTTGGTGCCATGCGATCCTGGTTCGAGTCCAGGCAGCGGAACGATGACGATGGCGATGACGGTGCCGATGTCCGGGGGGCGGGGAGCGCGCCGGTAGAGTGAGCCGGGCCGGTTTCTCCCGGCGCAGCCCTCGCTCCGCCCCCACGCCCGACCGTCCCGCCAGGAGTCCCTGTGACCGTCGCGCGCCCCGCGGCCGTCGTCGTCCTCGCCGCCGGTGAGGGCACCCGCATGCGCAGCGCGACTCCGAAGGTCCTGCACCGCCTCGGCGGCCGCACGATGCTCGGCCACGTGATCGCCGCGGCGCGGGCGCTGGACCCCGAGCACCTCGTGGTCGTCGTCGGGCACGCCCGCGAGCAGGTCACCGCCCACCTGGCCGAGCTCGACCCGGCCGCGCGCGCCGTGGTCCAGGAGCAGCAGAACGGCACGGGCCACGCCGTACGCGTCGCGATCGAGACCCTGGAGCACCTGCAGGGGACGGTCGTCGTCGTGCCGGGCGACGCCCCGCTGCTGACCGCCGAGACGCTGCAGGCGCTGGTCGACGGGCACCAGCAGGCGGCGGCGAGCACCACCCTGCTGACCGCCCACCTCGCGGACCCGACCGGCTACGGCCGGGTGGTCCGCGACGGCGCCGCCCGGGTGACGGCCGTCGTCGAGCACAAGGACGCCGACGAGCAGACCCGCCGCATCGCCGAGGTCGCGACCAGCGTCTACGCCTTCGACGCGGGCCCGCTGCGCGAGGCGCTGGGCCGGCTCTCGACCGACAACGCGCAGGGCGAGGAGTACCTCACCGACGTCGTCGGCCTGCACACCTCGGCCGGCCTGAGCGTGGGTGCCCACGTGGCGACCGACGCCGCCGAGACCAGCGGCGTGAACGACCGGGCCCAGCTGGCCGACGCCGCCCGGGTGCTGCGCGACCGGGTCGTGCGCCGGCACCTGCTGGCGGGCGTGGCGGTGCTCGACCCGCAGACCACGTGGATCGATGCCGACGTCGTTCTCGAGCCCGACTGCACGATCCGCCCCGGCACCCAGCTGCACGGCCACACCGTGGTGCGCCGCGGCGCCGAGGTCGGCCCGGACACGACGCTCGCCGACTGCGAGGTGGGCGAGGGCGCGAAGGTCGTCCGCACGCACGCCCAGGGCGCGGTCATCGGCGCGCGCGCCACGGTCGGCCCGTTCACCTACCTGCGGCCCGGCACGGTGCTCGGCGCCGGCGCCAAGGCCGGGGCCTACGTGGAGATCAAGGCCAGCACGGTCGGCGAGGACAGCAAGGTGCCGCACCTGGCGTACGTCGGTGACGCGACGATCGGCGCCCGCAGCAACATCGGCGCCGGCACCATCGTCGTGAACTACGACGGTCGGGACAAGCACCGGACCGAGATCGGTGACGACGTGCGGATCGGCAGCAACAACTCCCTCGTCGCGCCGGTGACGGTGCACGACGGCGCCTACACGGCGGCCGGGTCGGGCATCACGCAGGACGTGCCGCCGGGCGCGCTGGGTGTCGGCAGGGCGCAGCAGCGCAACATCGAGGGCTGGGTCGCGCGCAAGCGCGGCCCGAGGAGCAACGGGGAGCAGCACGAATGACCGGCCTGAAGCTCGACAGCAGCAAGAACCTCCTGCTCTTCACCGGGCGCGCCTACCCGGAGCTGGCCGCCGAGGTCGCCGTCGACCTCGGCGTCGCGCCGGTGCCGACGAGCGCGTACGAGTTCGCCAACGGCGAGATCTTCGTGCGCTTCGAGGAGTCGGTGCGCGGCTGCGACGCGTTCGTGCTGCAGAGCCACACCTCGCCCATCAACACCTGGGTGATGGAGCAGCTGCTCATGGTCGACGCCCTCAAGCGGGCGTCCGCCAAGCGCATCACGGTGGTCATGCCGTTCTACCCGTACGCCCGCCAGGACAAGAAGCACCGCGGCCGCGAGCCGATCAGCGCCCGGCTCATCGCCGACCTGTTCAAGACGGCCGGCGCGGACCGGCTCATGACGGTCGACCTGCACACCGCGCAGATCCAGGGCTTCTTCGACGGCCCGGTCGACCACCTGTTCGCGCTGCCCCTGCTGGCCGACTACGTGCAGCAGCAGTGGGGTGACCGCGACCTGGTCGTCGTCAGCCCGGACGCCGGCCGCGTCCGCGTCGCCGAGCGCTGGACCGACCGGCTCGGCTGCGGCCTGGCCATCATCCACAAGCGTCGCGACCCCAACGTTCCCAACGAGGTCAAGGTCGGCGAGGTCGTCGGTGAGGTGCGCGGGCAGACCTGCATCCTCGTCGACGACATGATCGACACCGGCGGCACGATCACCAAGGCCGCGGAGCTGCTGTTCGACAACGGCGCCGCCGACGTCATCGTCACCGCGACGCACGGCGTGCTGTCCGGCCCGGCGACGGACCGGCTGAAGAACAGCCGGATCAGCGAGATCGTGACGACCAACACGCTGCCCATCGAGGACTCCAAGCGCTTCGACAAGCTGACCGTGCTGTCGATCGCCCCGCTCATCGCCCGCGCGGTGCGGGAGGTCTTCGAGGACGGCTCGGTCACGAGCCTGTTCGACGGCGCCGCCTGACCGCCCGTCGCGGCAGCCGCTAGACTCGGCCGCTGCGCCGCGCTCACGCGCGCCCCCATCCTGAGAACCACCCCTGCTTGAGGAGAACGTCGTCGTGTCCGAGGTCCGCATCGTCGCCGAGCCCCGCACTGAGTTCGGCAAGGGCGCTGCGCGCCGCGTCCGCCGGGCCCACAAGGTGCCGGCGGTCCTGTACGGCCACGGCGACGCCCCCCGCCACTTCTCGCTGCCGGGCCACGAGCTGCTGCTCGCCCTGCGCAACGACCCGAACGTGCTGCTGACGCTGCAGACCGACGAGGGCGAGCAGCTCGCGCTGCCCAAGGTCGTCGTCCGCGACCCGATCAAGCGCACGCTCGAGCACATCGACCTGGTCGCCGTCCGCCGTGGCGAGAAGGTCACCGTCGACATCGCCGTGACGCTGGTCGGTGAGACCACGTCCGCCGTGCTCGTGGACTTCCAGATGACGACGCTGTCCGTCGAGGCCGATGCGACGCAGCTGCCCGACGGCGTCGAGGTCAACATCGACGGTCTGACCGTCGGCACGCAGATCACCGCCGGCGACGTGCAGCTGCCCCCGGGCACGACCCTGATCGCCGCTCCGGAGGCCGTCGTCGTGCAGGGCCTCGCCGCCCCGAGCGCCGCCGACGTCGAGGCCGACATCGCCGCCTCCGACGAGGAGACCGGCGCCGGCCAGCTCACCGTCGACCCGGAGGCCGAGACGCAGGCCAGCGACACCGCTGCCGGCGCGGGCACCGGCGACGGCGTGCCGGAGACCGGCGGCCCGAAGGGCAGCACGTCCGCGGGCAACGCCTGAGCACCAGCACCACCTCCTACGACCGGCCCGGAGGTTGACCAGTGGCTGACGACGTCTGGCTCGTCGTCGGACTGGGCAACCCCGGGCCGTCGTATGCCGGCAACCGGCACAACGCCGGGTTCCTCGTCGCCGACCTGCTCGCCGAGCGCGCCGGCGGGCGCTTCAAGGCGCACAAGGGCCGCGCCGACGTCGTCGAGGGGCGGCTGTCGGGCGCGCGGGTCGTGCTGGCCAAGCCCAAGTCGTACATGAACGAGTCCGGCGGGCCGGTGGCCAGCGTCATGGGCTTCTACAAGGTCCCGGTCGAGCGGCTGGTCGTGGTCCACGACGAGCTGGACATCCCGTACGGGTCGGTGCGCCTGAAGCGGGGCGGCGGCGACGGCGGGCACAACGGCCTGAAGTCGATCACGCGCTCGATCGGCGGCCGCGAGTACCTGCGGGTGCGGTTCGGCATCAGCCGCCCGCCGGGGCGGCAGGACCCGGCCGACTACGTGCTCAAGGACTTCAGCGCCGTCGAGCGCAAGGAGCTGCCGTTCCACGTCGACCGCTGCGCCGACGCGGTCGAGGCGCTGCTCGCCGAGTCGCTCGAGACGGTGCAGAACCGGTTCCACGCCGACCTGCCCGCCTGATCCCTGGCGGGGCAGCAGCGGGCCGGGCGCCCGGCTCGGGCGCAGCGGGCGCGCTCCGGCGGCTGTCGGCGGGCCGCCGTACCCTTGACCCGGACGCGCGAGCGTCCCCCCACCCCCCGGCACCGCGCCGCGCGGGGTTGCACGTGCTGCCTGGAGGCCCCTGCCCGTGTCCTCGTCCGGATCCGCATCGACCGGATCGCTCGTCGGGCTGCTCGACGTCGTCCTCGGTGACCCCTCCCTCGCCCGCGCCCTGGAGGCCCCTGAGGCGCTGACCCTGGACCTCACCGCGCCGAGCGGCCTGCGGCCGTTCGTCATCGCCGGGCTGGTCCGTCAGGGACGCACCGTGCTCGCGGTGACCGCGACCGGCCGCGAGGCCGAGGACCTGGTCAGCGCGCTCGGCTGCCTGGTGGACCCCGACGTCGTCGCCCTCTATCCGAGCTGGGAGACGCTGCCGCACGAGCGGCTGAGCCCGCGCGCCGACACCGTCGGCCGCCGCCTGGCCGTCCTGCGCCGGCTGGCGCACCCCAGCAGCGACGACCCGGCGACCGGCCCGGTGCGGGTCGTCGTGTGCCCCGTCCGCAGCATCCTGCAGCCGCAGGTTCCCGGCCTGGGCGATCTCGAGCCGGTCCAGCTGCACCAGGGCGAGGACGTCGCCGGCGGGCTCGACGCGATCGTCGAGCGGCTCGTCGACCTGTCCTACGGGCGCGTCGACCTGGTCGAGAAGCGCGGCGAGTTCGCGGTGCGCGGCGGCATTCTCGACGTCTTCCCGCCGACCGAGGAGCACCCGGTCCGCGTCGAGCTGTGGGGCGACACGGTGGAGGAGGTCCGCTACTTCAAGGTGGCCGACCAGCGCTCGCTCGAGGTGGCGGCGCACGGGCTGTGGGCGCCGCCGTGCCGGGAGCTGCTGCTGACTCCGGAGGTCCGCGCCCGGGCCAAGGCCCTGTCGGTGAGCCACCCGGAGCTGCGCGAGATCACCGAGAAGATCGCCGAGGGCACGCCGGTCGAGGGCATGGAGGCGCTGGCGCCGGTGCTCGTCGATGACCTGCAGCTGCTGGTCGACGAGCTGCCCGAGCACACCAGCGTGGTCGTCTGCGATCCGGAGAAGGTGCGCACCCGGGCGCACGACCTGGTGCGCACGAGCCAGGAGTTCCTCGAGGCGTCGTGGTCGACGGCCGCGGTCGGCGGGGCGGCGCCCGTCGACCTGGGCGCCGCGGCGTACAAGACCCTGGTCGAGGTGCGCGAGCACGCCGCCGCGAAGGGCCTGCCCTGGTGGACGGTCACGCCGTTCACCTCCGACGAGGAGCTCGAGGACGCCACCGTCGTGCTGGCGGCCAAGCAGCCCACGGCCTACCGCGGCGAGACCGAGCGGGCCATGGCCGACGTCAAGCAGCTGGCCGCCGACGGCTGGCGCGTGGTGCTGACCAGCGAGGGCCACGGCACCGCGGAGCGCATGCTCGAGGTGCTCAAGGGCCAGGACATCGCGGCCCGCCTCGACGAGGGCGGCATCCCGACCGCGCCCGAGCCGGGCCTGGTCCACGTCGCGACCGGGTGCCTGGGCACCGGCTTCTCGAGCGAGCTCCTGCGCACCCTGGTGCTCACGGAGTCCGACCTCACCGGGACCCGCGGCACCGGCGGCAAGGACACGAGCAAGCGCATGCCGGTGCGCCGGCGCAACGTCGTCGACCCGCTGCAGCTGCGCCCCGGCGACCCGGTGGTGCACGAGCAGCACGGCGTCGGCCGCTACGTGGAGATGATCCAGCGGACGGTGGCGGGAGCGACCCGCGAGTACCTCATCATCGAGTACGCCCCCAGCAAGAAGGGCCATCCGGGCGACCGGCTGTTCGTGCCGACCGACCAGCTCGAGCTGGTCACGCGCTACGTCGGGGGCGAGGCGCCCAGCCTGGACAAGATGGGCGGCGGCGACTGGGCCAAGCGCAAGGGCCGCGCCAAGAAGGCGGTCAAGGAGATCGCCGCCGGGCTGATCCAGCTCTACAGCGCGCGCATGGCCGCGCCCGGCCACGCCTTCGGCCCGGACACCCCGTGGCAGCGCGAGCTCGAGGACGCCTTCCCGTACGTCGAGACGCCGGACCAGCTCGAGGCCATCGAGGAGGTGAAGGCCGACATGGAGAAGCCGCAGCCGATGGACCGCGTGATCATGGGCGACGTCGGCTACGGCAAGACCGAGATCGCGGTGCGCGCGGCCTTCAAGGCCGTGCAGGACGGCAAGCAGGTGGCGGTCCTGGTGCCGACGACGCTGCTCGTCCAGCAGCACTACAACACCTTCCGGGACCGGTTCGCGCAGTTCCCCGTGACGGTGCGGGCGACCTCCCGCTTCAACTCCGACAAGGAGCAGAAGGAGGTGCTGGTGGGCCTGCGCGAGGGCACCGTCGACGTGGTCATCGGCACCCACCGCCTGCTGTCGAAGAACACCGAGTTCAAGGACCTGGGGCTGGTGATCGTCGACGAGGAGCAGCGCTTCGGCGTCGAGCACAAGGAGCACCTCAAGCAGATGCGCACCGCGGTGGACGTGCTGACCATGTCCGCCACGCCCATCCCGCGCACGCTCGAGATGAGCCTCACCGGCATCCGCGAGATGTCCACGATCCTCACCCCGCCGGAGGAGCGGCACCCCGTGCTGACCTTCGTCGGCCCGTACGACGAGCGGCAGGTCGCCGCCGCCATCCGCCGGGAGTTGCTCCGCGAGGGTCAGGTCTTCTACCTGCACAACCGGGTCGAGTCGATCGACCGCGCGGCCAAGCGACTGTCCGAGCTGGTGCCCGAGGCGCGCATCGCCACCGGCCACGGCCAGATGTCGGAGGAGGCCCTCGAGCAGGTGATGGTGGGGTTCTGGGAGAAGCAGTACGACGTGCTCGTCTCCACCACCATCGTCGAGTCCGGCCTGGACATCCCCAACGCCAACACGCTGATCGTCGAGCGGGCCGACGCCTTCGGCCTGTCCCAGCTGCACCAGATCCGCGGGCGGGTCGGCCGCGGGCGCGAGCGCGCCTACGCCTACTTCACCTATCCGCCGGAGAAGCCGATCACCGAGCTGGCCCACGACCGCATCGCGACCATCGCGCAGAACACCGAGATCGGCGCCGGCATGGCGGTGGCCATGAAGGACCTGGAGATCCGCGGCGCCGGCAACCTGCTCGGCGGCGAGCAGGCCGGTCACATCGCCAGCGTCGGCTTCGACCTCTACATGCGCCTGGTCGGGGAGGCCGTCTCGGACTTCAAGACCGGCAGATACGGCGATTCTGGCGACGGCGAGGAGCCGGTCGTCGAGACCAAGGTCGACCTGCCGGTCGACGCCCACCTGCCGCACGAGTACGTCCCCGGCGAGCGCCTGCGCCTGGAGGCCTACCGCCGGATCGCCGCGGCCAACTCCGACGAGGCCATCGCGGCCGTCCGGGCCGAGCTGGCCGACCGGTACGGCCCGTTGCCGACACCGGTGGACAACCTGCTGGCCGTGGCGTCGTTCCGGGTGGTCTGCAAGCGCTACGGCCTCGCCGAGGTCGCCGTGCAGGGCACCTCCATCCGCTTCGCGCCCATGGTGCTGCGGGAGTCGCAGGAGCTGCGCCTGCAGCGGCTCTACCCCCGCTCGCTGGTCAAGCCGGCGGTCGGCACCGTGCTGGTGCCCAAGCCCATGACCGCCCGCATCGGCGGACAGCCGGTGCGCGACCTGGCCCTGCTGGCCTGGGCCCGTGACCTGCTCGAGGCGGTGCTCGGCGACTCGGTCGCCGCGGCCGCCGCGGTGAGCGCGCGTTGAGCGCTGAGCTGCGCGTGGGAGCCTTCACGCCGACCACACCGTCCCGGAAGGACACTTCGACCGTGCTTCGCCCCCTCCGCCGCCGTGCGGCTGCCCTGACCGGCGGTCTGGCTGTCGTTCTCGTCCTGTCCGCGTGCGGCAACAACCCGGTGCGCACCGGTGCCGCCGCGACCGTCGGCCCCGCCCGTATCACGACGGCGACGCTGCAGGAGATGGTCGACCGGGGCCTGTCCGACCCGCAGGCCGAGCAGCAGCTCGGCGCGGACCGCGCGTCCTTCCAGCGCCAGGTGCTGTCGCGGCTCATCAGCAGCCGGGTGCTCGCCGAGGTGGCCGAGGACGAGGGCGTCACGGTGTCCGCGGGCGAGGTCGACGCCCGGCTGGCGCAGTTCGCCAGCCAGCTCGGCGGCCAGGACCAGCTCGAGCAGCAGGCCGCGCAGAGCGGCATCGCCGCCCAGGACCTGCGCCCGTTCATCCGCGACCTGACCCTCAACGACGCCCTCGGCGACCGGGCCACCCGCGGCGCGGCGGTGCCGCCCCAGCAGCTGCAGGCGCTCTACCAGCAGAACATCGCGCAGTACGACCAGGTGGTCGCCCGCCACATCCTGGTCGCCGACCGGGCTGCCGCTCAGCAGGTGCTGACGCAGGTCCGGGCCGACCCGGCGCGCTTCGCCGGGCTGGCCGGCGAGCTGTCGCTCGACGAGGGCAGCAAGGCCCGCGGCGGCGAGCTCGACCCGTCCGGCCGGGGCGCCTTCGTCAAGCCGTTCGAGGACGCGCTGTTCTCGATGCGGCCGGGCGAGTTCCGCCTCGTGCAGACCGAGTTCGGCTTCCACGTCATCAACCTGATCGAGCGCCGGACCACGACGCTGGCCCAGGCGGCCCCGGAGCTGCGCCGCCAGGCTCTGCAGCCGCAGCGCGAGCAGGCCGTCAGCCAGCTGCTCCGCGACAAGTCCAAGGAGCTGGGCGTCAAGGTCAACCCGCGGTTCGGCCGCTGGGACCCCGAGCAGGGCACGGTCGTCGAGGCCGAGGGCAACCAGCTGAGCAGCCCGGCGCCTCAGGAGCCTGGCGACGCCGTGCTGGCGCCCGAGGAGGGGGCCGACCCCAACGCGCCGGTGGACCCCAACGCCGACCCGAACGCCCCGGCCGGCGAGCCCGTCCCCGAGGACCCGGCCGCCCCCGTTCCGCCGGCTCCCGCGCCGCAGTGACCCCGGGGGCCGGGCGGCTGGTCGTCGTCGCCACCTCCCCCCGGACCCCGCCCGGCCTG
>JAOPWI010000178.1 GCA_025965755.1 Frankiales bacterium
CCCGCCCAGCGCGGTACGGGCCGCCGTGCGGTCACGCAGCTGCGGGGCGAGCAGGGCGAGAAAGGCGGCACCGACGGCGGCGTCCAGCCCGAGCGCGCGCGGGTCGACGACCGCGGCGCCCAGCGCCCCCAGCAGGGTGGCCAGGTTCCACAGCAGGTAGACCGACACGCCGGTCGCCCAGAAGGCCAGGCCGGCGTGCTCGCGCTCTCCGCCGGTCGCCATGGCGGTGCTCTCGTCGATGGTCAGCTGGGCGGCGAGCAGCTGCCGCGGCCCGCGCAGCGGCAGCAGCGCCGACAGGCGCACCGCGTACAGCGTGTTGCGGCTGCCCAGCAGGAGCGCGCTGGCGACCGCCGCGAGCGCGGTGCCCCCCGCGCCGAGCACGCCGACCAGCGCGAACTGCGAGGCGCCGGTGAACAGCAGCAGCGACAGCGCGCAGGCCTGCGCGGTCGACAGCCCGGCCGACACGGCGGCAGCGCCGAAGGAGAGCCCGTACGCGCCCACGGCGACGCCGACGCCGAGCGCGTCGCGCAGCACCGCGCGCTGCGCCGGGCTCAGAGGCTGCCGCACCCGCCGTCAGGCTCGTCGCCGGCGAGCCGGCTGAGCAGCCGGCGCAACTGCTCGACCTCCTCGGCAGACAACTTGCTCGTGACGTGCTCGCTGACCCCCCGCAGGTGGGTCGGCCAGGCCGCGCGCAGCCGCTCCAGGCCGCTGTCGGTGAGGGCGGCCAGGGTGCCGCGGGCGTCCTCGGGACAGGCCTGCCGCTCGACCAGGCCCTCCCGCTGCAGCCGGTCGACCAGCCGGGTCAGCCCGGACCGCGACAGCAGCACCCGCTCGGCCAGCTCGGTCATCCGCAGCCGGCGGTCGGGCGACTCCGACAGCTGCACGAGCACGTCGTAGGACGCCAGCGGCAGGTCGTGCTCGGCCACCAGCTCGTGCTCCAGCCGGCGGGTGACGACCGCGTGGGCCCGCAGAAAGGCGCGCCACGCCGCGAGCTCCCAGCTGCTCAGCGGCAGGGCGGTGGTCATGCCGCCACGGTACGCCCGAACTGCTTGCACGCGCACGCGCTCCCCGGACTGCCTGCAGCGGTGTGCCGGCGCGTCGATAGCCTGCGCCCGTGTCTTCCACCGGTCGCAGCCCCAAGGACTTCTTCCGCCCGCTCGCCGTCGGCGCGCCCACGCCGCTGACGCAGATCCCGTGGCGCCCGTCGCGGATGATCCACTTCTTCGATCCGTCGAACCCCAAGATGGTCGCCAAGGTTCCGGACATCGCCAAGAAGACGGACGTTCTGCTCGGCAACCTCGAGGACGCCATTCAGGCGAGCAACAAGGAGGCCGCCCGGGCCGGCCTGGTCGAGGTCGGCAGAACGGCCGACCTGGGCACCACCCAGCTCTGGACGCGCATCAACTCGCTGGACTCGCCCTGGGCGCTCGACGACCTCATCACCCTGGTCACCGAGATCGGCGACAAGCTCGATGTGATCATGGTGCCGAAGGTCGAGGGGCCCGAGGACATCCACTACGTCGACCGCCTGCTGGCCCAGCTCGAGGCCCGCGCCGGCCTCACCCGCCCGCTGCAGGTCCACGCCATCCTGGAGACCGCGTCCGGCGTGGCCCGGGTCGAGGAGATCTGCGAGGCCTCGCCGCGCATGCAGGGCATCTCGCTGGGACCGGCCGACCTGGCCGCCGACCGCCGCATGAAGACCACCCGCGTCGGCGGCGGGCACCCCGGCTATCTGGTCCGGCAGGACCCGGTCGACGGCGACGTCGACGCGCCGCGGGCCACCTACCAGCAGGATCTCTGGCACTACACCGTCTCGCGCATGGTCGACGCCTGCGCCAAGGCCGGGATCTTCCCCTACTACGGCCCCTTCGGCGACATCAAGGACGTCGTGGCCTGCGAGGACCAGTTCCGCAATGCCTACCTGCTGGGCTGCGTCGGCACCTGGTCGCTGCACCCGGTGCAGATCGACATCGCCAAGAAGGTCTTCTCCCCCGAGGCCGCCGAGGTGAAGTGGGCGCAGCGGGTCGTCCAGGAGATGGGCGAGGACGGCCGCGGCGCCGTCATGATCGACGGCAAGATGCAGGACGACGCGACGTACAAGCAGTGCCGGGTCGTCCTGGAACTCGCGCAGCAACTCGCCGCGCGTGACCCCGAGCTGGCGGAGGCGTACGGCCTGTGAGCGCTGACCTGCGGCCCCGCCGCTCCGTTCTCTACATGCCCTCCTCCAACGCCCGCGCGCTGGAGAAGGCGAAGGCCCTCCCGGCCGACGCGATCATCTTCGACCTCGAGGACGCCGTCGCCCCGGACGCCAAGGAGGCGGCGCGCGAGCAGGCCTGCGCGGCGGTCGCCTCCGGCGAGTACGGCGGCCGCGAGCTCACCATCCGCAGCAACGGCCTGGACACGCCGTGGGGCGAGGCCGACCTGCGCGCCGCCGCGGCGGTCGGGCCGGCCGCCGTCGTCGTGCCGAAGGTCTCCGGCGTCGCGCACCTGCGGGAGGTGGCCGCGCTCGTCGGCGACACCCCGATCTGGGCCATGGTGGAGACCCCGGTCGCGATCTTCGACATCCGCGCGATCGCGGCCTTCGAGCAGGTGGCCGTGCTGGTCATGGGCACCAACGACCTGGCCAAGGAGCTGCGCGCCGGGCTGGTGCCCGGCCGCTTCCCGCTCCTGCCGCACCTGGCCACCGCGCTGCTCGGCGCGCGCGAGGCGGGCAAGGCCATCCTCGACGGGGTCTACAACGACGTGAAGGACCTCGAGGGCTTCGAGGTCGAGTGCCGCCAGGGCGCCGAGCTGGGCTTCGACGGCAAGACGCTGGTCCACCCCACCCAGGTCGAGGTGGCCAACCGCGTCTGGGCGCCGTCGCAGGACGAGATCACGCACGCGCGCCGGGTCATCGAGGCCTTCGAGCAGGCCGAGGCTCAGGGCAAGGGCGTCGTCACGGTCGACGGCCGCATGATCGAGAACCTGCACGTCGACAACGCCCGCCGCACGCTGGCCACCGCCGAGGCGATCGCCGCCCTGGGCTGACGGCCTCGGCCGGTGGCCGTCCCCGGCGATGCGGGCACCGGCTGCGGCGTGGCGTACCGCACGCCTGGGGACGCCGCGGGCGGCGCTGGCTCGCGGCCGGACGCAGGCGTCGGACGTAGGATGGACCTGCCCGACCACGGTGACCGGGCCCCGTCCGAAGGATCGCGTTGACCACTCCTGTGCCCACGTCCGAGCAGCTGACCGCGGTGCTGGCGACCGTCAAGGACCCGGAGATCCGGCGGCCGCTGACCGAGCTGGGCATGGTGAAGTCCGCGGTGGTCGACCCGGACGGCACCGCTCACATCGGCATCTACCTCACCGTGGCCGGCTGCCCGATGAAGGAGACGCTGACCAAGGACGTCACCGGCGCGGTCATGACCCTGCCGGGCGTGCAGCGCGTCGTCGTCGAGCTGGACGTGATGTCGACCGAGCAGCGCAAGGGCCTGCAGACGCTGCTCAAGGGTGACGCCCCGGAGCGGGAGATCCCGTTCGCGCAGCCCGGGTCCCTGACCCGCGTGTTCGCGGTGGCGTCCGGCAAGGGCGGTGTCGGCAAGAGCTCCGTCACGGTCAACCTGGCCGCCGCGATGGCCAGCCGCGGGCTGAACGTCGGGGTCGTCGACGCCGACATCTACGGCTTCTCGGTGCCCCGCATGCTCGGGGTCGAGCACAAGCCGACCCAGGTCGAGTCGATGATCATGCCGCCGACGGCTCACGGCGTGAAGGTCATCTCGATCGGCATGTTCACCAAGGACAACACCCCGGTCGTCTGGCGCGGGCCGATGCTCCACCGCGCACTGCAGCAGTTCCTGGCCGACGTCTACTGGGGCGACCTCGACGTGCTGCTCATGGACCTGCCGCCCGGCACCGGCGACATCGCGATCTCGGTCGCCCAGCTGGTCACGAGCGCCGAGATCCTCGTGGTCACGACGCCGCAGCTGGCCGCGCAGGAGGTGGCCGAGCGGGCCGGCTCCATCGCGTTGCAGACCCACCAGCGCATCGCCGGCGTGGTGGAGAACATGAGCTACCTGCCGTGCACCCACTGCGGCGAGCGCCTGGACGTCTTCGGCTCGGGCGGCGGCCAGGCCGTGGCCACGTCGCTGACCCGCCTGCTCGGCGCCGAGGTGCCGCTGCTCGGCCAGGTGCCCATCGACCTGCGCCTGCGCGAGGGCGGCGACAACGGCCAGCCGCTCGTGCTGTCCGACCCCGACGCCGAGGCGAGCAAGAGCCTGCTGTCGGTTGTCGACGCGCTCACCGGCAAGCCGCGCGGGCTCGCCGGGATGTCGCTGGGCCTGAGCCCGGTGCGCCGCTAGTCGCTCAGGTGGTGTCGGGGTCCCACGGCGCCGGCTCGCCGGCCCGCAGGGGCTGCGACGGGACGGGCTTGCCCGGACGGTCGTCGTCGTCGCGCATGAGGTCGGCGACGAACGTCTTGGGATGCAGGCTGCGCAGGTCGAGGTCGCCCACCTCCGGCCCGAGCTCGGCCTTGAGGTCGTCGGTCATGCCACGCAGCAGCGCCTTGGTCTTGCGGACGCCGCGGCCGAGGTCGCGAGCGAGCCCGGGCAGCCGCTCCGGACCGAAGACGAACAGCGCGAGCACGAGCAGCACGCTGATCTCGCCCCAGCCCAGTTGGTCGAACACAGGCTGAGCGTACGGCTCCTAGCCCCCGGACTTGTCCTGAAGGGTGGCGCTGGTCCTCCGGGTCTGCCCGTCGCGGAGGTAGGTGATCTCCACGGTGTCGCCGACCTTGTGCTCACGGATGGCCAGGATCAGCTCGTCGACGCTGGTCACCTTGCTGTCCTCGAGCTGAACGACCAGGTCCCCGCTCTGCAATCCGGCCTTGGCGGCCGAGCTGCCCGGCAGGACCGTGCTGATGCGGGCGCCGTCCCGGCCGTTCTCGCCGGCGACGGTGGCCGCCTCCACGCCGATGGCCGGGTGGGTGGCCCGACCGGTGCGGATGAGCTCCTCAGCGACCGACCGGGCCTCGTCGACGGGGATGGCGAAGCCGACGCCGATGCTGCCGCCCTCGCTGGTCGGGCCGCCACCGAGGGTGGCGATCGCCGAGTTGATGCCCACGACCTCGCCCTTGGCGTTGACCAGCGCGCCGCCGGAGTTGCCGGGGTTGATGGCCGCGTCGGTCTGGATGGCGTTGTAGAGCGGGATGGCCTGGCCACCGTCGCCCGGCACGCGCACCGTGCGGTTGAGGGCGCTGACGATGCCGGTCGTCACGGTGCCGGCCAGGCCGAGCGGGGAGCCGATGGCGATGACCGGGTCACCGACGACCAGCGCGCGGGACTGCCCCAGCGTGGCCGGCTGGAGCACCACGCTGCCGGTCACCTTGATGACCGCGAGGTCGGTCTCCTTGTCCAGGCCGACGATCTCGGCCGGCAACTCCTCGCCGCCCTTGGCGTTCACCGTGACCGTGATGTCGCCGCCGCTCGCGGCCGACTCGACGACGTGGTTGTTGGTCAGGATGTAGCCGTCGGAGCGCAGCACGACGCCCGACCCGGTGCCGGAGCCCTGCCCCGAGCGGACGGCGATGCTGACGGTGCTCTTGAGCACCTCGGCCGCGATGCCCGCGACGCTGGTCGGCGACCGGTCGAGGGTCGCGCTGGTGCTGCCGCCGGTGCCGAGGCTGGCCGAGGGGTCCCGCAGGTCCCGGGGGCCGTCCCCGGCCTGGGCGCCGAGAAAGC
>JAOPWI010000199.1 GCA_025965755.1 Frankiales bacterium
GCCGGCTCCTCGGGCGCGGCCTCGCCCGAGCCGCGGGCGGCCAGGACGGCGACGAGCGCGGCCAGTTCCTCCGGAGAGGCGTCCCCCCGCACGACGGTGAGCGCGGGGCGCGGGTCCGGCTGGCTCACAGCGGGATGTTCCCGTGCTTCTTCGGCGGCAGCGTCTGGCGCTTGGTCTGCAGCAGGCGCAGCGCCTTGGCGATCTCGATGCGGGTCTGCGACGGCTCGATGACCGCGTCGACGAAGCCGCGCTCCGCCGCGATGTACGGCGTCGCGAACGTGTCCTCGTACTCCTGCATGAACGCCGCGCGGGCGGCGTCCGGGTCGTCGGCGGCGGCGATCTCGCGGCGCCGGACGATGTTGACCGCGCCGAGCGCGCCGACGACGGCGACCTGCGCGGTCGGCCAGGCCAGGTTGACGTCGGCGCCCAGGTGCTTGGAGCCCATCGCGACGTACGAGCCGCCGTACGCCTTGCGGGTGATCACCGTGACGAGCGGGACGGTGGCCTCGCTGTAGGCGTACAGCAGCTTGGCGCCGTGCCGGATGATGCCGGCGTGCTCCTGGCCGACGCCCGGGAGGTAGCCGGGCACGTCGCAGAAGGTCAGCACCGGGATGTTGAAGGCGTCGCAGGTGCGCACGAAGCGCGCGGCCTTCTCGGAGGCGTCGATGTCCAGGGTGCCGGCGAACTGCATCGGGTTGTTGGCCACCACGCCGACGCTGCGGCCCTCGATGCGGCCGAAACCGGCGACGATGCTCGGCGCCCACAGGGACTGCACCTCGAGGAACTCGTTGTCGTCGAGCACCGCCTCGATGATGTGCTTCATGTCGTAGGGCGCGTTGTTGCTGTCCGGAATGATGGTGTCCAGCTCGAGCAGCGGCTCCTCGAGCAGGGCGTCCGCCGCGTCGAAGACCGGCGCGGTCTCGAGGTTGTTCGTCGGCAGGTAGGACAGCAGCGTCTTGGCCAGCTCGAGCGCCTCGTCCTCGTCGCCGCTCATGAAGTGCGCGACGCCGGACTTGGAGTTGTGGGCGCGAGCGCCGCCGAGGTCCTCGATGCTGATGTCCTCGCCGGTGACCGTCTTGATGACGTCCGGGCCGGTGATCATCATCGCCGAGGCGCCGTCGACCATGAGGTTGAAGTCGGTGAGCGCGGGCGAGTAGACGTGGCCGCCGGCGCAGTTGCCGAGGATGAGGCTGATCTGCGGGATCACGCCGGAGGCGAGCACGTTGCGGTAGAAGATGTCGCCGTACAGCGCCAGGCCCATGATCCCTTCCTGGATCCGGGCGCCGGAGCCCTCGTTGAGGCCGAACATCGGCACGCCGGTCTTGAGCGCCAGGTCCATGACCTTGACGATCTTCTCGCCGTAGACCTCGCCGAGCGCGCCGCCGAAGACCGTCGCGTCCTGGCTGAAGACGCAGACCGGGCGGCCGTCGACGGTGCCGTAGCCCGTGATGACGCCGTCGCCGGTCGGGCGGTTCTTCTCCAGGCCGAAGTCGCGGGCGCGGTGCCGCGTCAGGGCGTCGGTCTCGACGAAGGAGCCCTCGTCGAGGAAGGACTCGATGCGTTCCCGGGCGGTGCGCTTGCCGGCGGCCTTGCGCTTGTCCAGCGCCGCCGCGGAGCCGGCATGCAGCGCCTCGTCGTTGCGGCGGCGCAGCTCGGCCAGCTTGCCTGCCGTGGTGTGAATGTCGGGGGCGTCCGGACCGGTCTGCGGCGCTGCGCTCATGGCGGCGGAGGCTACCGGGACCCGTCCGGCTGCTGTGCGCAGGGCACACTCGGCGGGTGGATCAGCCGACCCCGTACGACGACCTCGACCGTCCCCCGCTGCAGCCGCTCGCCCTGTCACGGGCTCTCGCGCCCGAGGGCTGGCGCCTGGACGTCCTGCCGGAGACGCCGAGCACCAACGCCGTCGTCGCGGAGCGGGCGCGGGCCGGGGCGCCCGCCGGGCTGGTCGTCGTGGCCGAGCGGCAGACCGCCGGGCGCGGCCGGCTGGACCGCAGCTGGGTGTCCCCGCCGCGGGCCGGGCTGACGTTCTCGGTGCTCGTGCGGCCGGAGCTGCCGCCGGCCCGCTGGTCGTGGTTGCCGCTCTGGGGCGGGCTGGCGGTCGCCGACGCGCTGCGTGACCGGTGCGAGCTGGACACCGAGCTCAAGTGGCCCAACGACGTGCTGATCGGCGGCAAGAAGGTCTGCGGCGTGCTGGCCGAGGCGCCCGGAGGCGGCGCGGTGGTGCTCGGGATCGGCCTCAACGTCACCACCCGGGCCGACGAGCTGCCCCACGACGGGGCGACGTCGCTGCGGCTGGCCGGCGCCACGACGACCGACCGCGACACGGTGCTGCGGGCGGTGCTGCGGCGCTGGGCGCAGGTGCTGCGTGAGGCGTCGCCGGACGCCTACCGGGCGCGCTGCGGCACTCTCGGCCGGGCCGTACGGCTGGAGCTGCCCGGCGGCCGGAGCGTCGAGGGGACCGCCGAGACGGTCGACGACGACGGGCGGCTGGTGGTCGACGGGACGCCCTACGCCGCCGGCGACGTCGTGCACCTGCGACCGGCCGGCTGATGGCCGCGCCCGGTGGCGACCTCGACGCGCTCGAGACGGCGCTGCTGGGCGCCCCGTGCACCCTGGACCGGGACGCGGTCAGCGCTGCGGCGGGCGTGCCGGAGCCGGAGGCCCGGGCGTTCTGGATGGCCCTGGGCTTTCCCGAGGTGGCCGCCGGGGAGCGGGCCTTCACCGAGCTGGACGCCGACGCGCTGCGCACCGTGCTCGAGCTGTCGCGGGTCGCCGCGGTCCCTCCGGACACGCTGCTCGTGCTGGCCCGGGCGATGGGGCAGGGCCTGGCCCGGCTGGCCGAGGCGCAGGTCGACGCCTTCCGCGGGCAGGCCGCCGACCTGACGCTGGAGCAGGCCACCGAGCGGGTGCTGTCCACCGCACCGCAGGTGCTGCCCCGGCTCGAGCGCCTGGTGGTGCACGTCTGGCGGCGGCAGTTCGCCGCGGCGACGGCCCGCGCGCTCGTCGCGTCCCGGCAGGACGGCCAGCCGGTGCTGGCCGTGGGCTTCGTGGACCTCGTCGGCTTCACCCGCGCGACCCGGTCCTGGGACGCCGCAACGCTGGAGCGCACGCTCGAGCGGTTCGAGCGGGACACCGCGCTGCGGGTCGCCGCGGCCGGCGGGCGCGTCGTCAAGACGCTGGGCGACGAGGTGCTCTACGTCACCGACGACCCGCTGGCGGCGGTCGAGGTCGCGCTGGACACGGTGGCCTCGCACGAGTCCGACGAGGAGCTGCCGCAGGTCAGGGCGGGCCTGGCGCTCGGCGCCGTGCTCGTCCGGCTCGGCGACGTCTTCGGCGGGCCGGTCAACCTGGCCAGCCGGCTGACCGACCAGGCCCGGCCGGGCACCGTGCTGGTGGACGGCACGCTGGCGGACGCGCTGGCGGGCGACGCGTCCTACGACCTGAAGACCCTGCGCCGCCGCTCGGTGCGCGGCTACCGGCACCTGGTGCCCCACCTGGTGCGCAGGACTAGCGTGCGGCCATGAGCCTGTACGACCTCGAGGTCCAGACGCTGTCCGGTGAGACGACGACGCTCGGCGCGCTGGCCGCAGGCCGCGCTGCGCTGATCGTCAACGTCGCGAGCAGGTGCGGCCTGACGCCGCAGTACGCCGGGCTGGAGCAGCTGCACGAGGACGTCGCGGGCCTGACGGTCATCGGCGTGCCGAGCAACCAGTTCAAGGGCCAGGAGCCGGGCACCGCGCAGGAGATCGCGCAGTTCTGCAGCGCGACGTACGGCGTGACGTTCCCGCTGCTGGCCAAGACCGACGTCAACGGCGAGGGGCGGCACCCGCTGTACGCCGAGCTGACGCAGCTGGCCGATGCCGAGGGCGCGGCGGGCGACGTGCAGTGGAACTTCGAGAAGTTCCTCGTCGACCGGGACGGGCAGCCGGTGGCCCGCTTTCGCCCGCTCGTCGATCCGGCCGACCCGGCGCTGGTGGCCAAGGTCCGGGAGCTCGCGGGCTGAGCGCGCGGTCCGGCGCCGCGGTGCGCCGCCGCTCAGCCTGTCCCGGCCCGCCGGCCAGCCGGACCGGACCGGCTCAGGACGCCCGCTCGCGGGGCTGCGTGGTGTCCAGCACCACGGCGGCGACGGTGTCGCCGTCCTCGGCGGCCTCCTGGACCTGGTCGGCCGCGGTCCAGACGAACTTGCGGTAGCTCCAGAAGCGGAACAGCGTCCCGAAGCCGATGCCCACGACGTTGGCCAGGTTGATCCACAGCGCGCCGTCGAGGCCGAACCCGTAGCGGACGACGCCGATCACGGCCAGCGAGATGCCCAGGCCCACCGCGTTGAGCAGGAAGAACAGGACGTACTCGCGGCGCACGTCCTGGCGCTCCCGGTGCCGGAAGGTCCAGTGCCGGTTCATGAGGTAGGAGGAGGTGGCCGCGACGACCGTCGAGGCCACCTTGGAGCGCAGCGGCTGGACGCCGAAGCCGAACACCAGCAGGTTCAGCACGGCGAAGTCCAGGACGGTGTTGACCGCTCCCACGGCGCCGAACTTGGCGGCCTCCCGGGCCACCACGTCGTACTTGTCCCGGAGCCGGGCGAGGACCGTCACCAGGCCGAGCCTAGCCGCGTGACAGCATGCCCCGCGTGACCTGGATCGAGCTGGAGGGCGCTGCCAACGTCCGAGACGTGGGTGGCCTGCCGACCGTGGACGGGAGGACGACCCGCAGGGGCGTGCTCCTGCGTGCCGACAACCTGCAGGGGCTGACCCCGCGTGACGTCGAGGAACTGACCGGGGCGCGGCGCCTGCGCACCGTCCTGGACCTGCGGAGCACCGGTGAGGTGCACCTGGAGGGTCCGGGGCCGCTGCGGGCGACCGACGTCGCGCACCACCACCTGACGCTCATCCCGGAGACCGAGGGCGAGCCGGACCAGGTGGAGGTGGAGCGCGCCATCCCCTCGCGGGCGCACCGGGCGGGGGAGACGCCCAACGACATGACCGGGTTCTACGTCGGCTACCTCGAGGACGCCCCGGACAAGGTGGCCGAGGCGCTGCGGCTCATCGCCGACCCGGCCAGCGGGGCGACGCTGGTCCACTGCGCCGCGGGCAAGGACCGCACCGGCGTCGTGGTCGCGGTCGCGCTGTCGCTGGTCGGGGTCACCCGCGAAGCGGTCGTGCAGGACTACGTGAAGAGCGCGGAGCGGATCGAGGCCATCCTCGCCCGGCTCCAGGCCTCGCCGACGTACGGCGGTGACCTGGCCGAGCGGCTGGTCGACGACATGCGCCCCGTCGCCGGGTCGATGGAGCGCTTCCTGGACCACGTGGACCGCGCGTACGGCGGGCCGCACGGCCTGGCCCTGTCGCTGGGCGTCGACGAGGAGACCCTCGAGCGGCTCGGACGCCGGCTGGTCGGGCCGTCCCCGCACGCGGCGGCGGCGCTGTAGTGGCGGTGCCTCGTCCCGGCGACCGGCCGGTGCCGCGCGGCGCGATGGGGCTGCCGGTCGTGGGCATGGTCGGCGGCGGGCAGCTCAGCCGCATGACCCACCAGGCCGCGATCGCGCTGGGGCTCTCGCTGCGGGTTCTGGCCGACAGCGACCACGACAGCGCCGCGCTGGTCGCCTCCGGAGTGACGCTGGGGGAGCACACCTCCCTGGCGGACCTGCGGGCGCTGGCGCAGCAGTGCGAGGTCGTGACGTTCGACCACGAGCACGTGCCGGGACCGCTCATCGAGGCGCTCGAGCAGGAGGGCTTCGACGTCCAGCCCGGCAGCGTCGCCCTGCGGTACGCCCAGGACAAGCTCGTCATGCGGGAGCGGCTGGCCGCACTGGCCGTTCCGGTCCCGGCCTTCACGCCGGTCGCCAGCCGGGCCGACGTCGAGGGGTTCGCGCGGCACGTCGGCTGGCCGCTGGTCCTCAAGGCGGCCACCGGCGGCTATGACGGCAAGGGCGTCTGGGTGGTCCGTGACGTCGCGGAGGCCGACGAGGTGCTGGCGTCCGGGATCCGGCTGCTCGCCGAGGCGCTGGTGCCGCTGCGCCGCGAGCTGGCTGCGGTGGTCGCGCGGTCGCCCTTCGGGCAGGCCGCGGCGTGGCCCGTGGTCGAGACGGTGCAGTCCGACGGCATCTGCGTCGAGGTGATCGCCCCCGCGCCGGGGCTGTCGGAGGAGCTGGCGCTGTCCGCGCAGTCGCTGGCGCTCCGGCTCGCGGACGAGCTCGGCGTGGTCGGCGTGCTGGCGGTCGAGCTGTTCGAGACCGACGAGGGGCTGCTGGTCAACGAGCTCGCCATGCGGCCGCACAACAGCGGGCACTGGACGATCGAGGGGGCCCGCACGTCGCAGTTCGAGCAGCACCTGCGCGCGGTGCTCGACTACCCGCTCGGCGCCACCACGCTGACCGCGCCGTGGGTGGTCATGGCCAACGTGCTCGGCGGCGACCGTCCGGACGGCCTCGACGAGCGGCTGCACCACGTGTTCGCGCGCGACCCGGCGCTGAAGGTGCACCTGTACGGCAAGCAGATCCGGCCGGGTCGCAAGATCGGCCACGTGACCGTGCTGGGCGACGACCTGCCGGCGCTGCGGGCGCGGGCCGCCGCGGCCGCCGACTACCTGAGGAGTGGCACGTGGCCGCAGTGAGCCCGCTGGTCGGCATCGTCATGGGGAGCGACTCCGACTGGCCGGTCATGGAGGCGGCGGCGGTCGCGCTGCGGGAGTTCGACGTGCCGCACGAGGTCCGGGTGGTGTCGGCGCACCGGACGCCGCGCGACATGCTCGACTACGCGTCCCAGGCCGCGTCGCGCGGCCTGCGCGTGGTCGTGGCCGGCGCCGGCGGCGCGGCGCACCTGCCCGGGATGATCGCCTCGATGACCCCGCTGCCGGTCATCGGCGTGCCGGTGCCGCTGCGGCACCTGGACGGGATCGACTCGCTGCTGTCCATCGTGCAGATGCCGGCCGGGGTGCCGGTCGCCACGGTCTCGGTCGGCGGCGCGCGGAACGCGGGGCTGCTGGCGGTGCGGGTGCTCGCCGCCTCCGACGCGGCGCTCCTGGACCGGATGCGGGCCTTCCAGTCGGAGCTGGCCGACCTGGCCCGCGGCAAGGACGCCGCGCTGCAGGAGCGGCTGGCGGCCGAGGGGCCCGAAGGGCGCCGCTGACCCGCCGCACCGGGGCGGGCTCCGGGAACTCCTGACCGGGCTCAGCCGGGCCCGTAACGGCCCCAGTCGATCTTCGGGCAGCGGTCCATGACGACGGTCAGCCCGGCCTGCTCCGCCCGGGCTGCCGCCGCGTGGTCGACGACCCCGAGCTGCATCCAGACGCCGGTCGCGCCGGCCGCGACGGCCTGGTCGACGACCGGGCCGACCAGCCGGCTGTTGACGAAGCAGTCCACGACGTCGACAGGGAAGGGCACCTCGGCGAGCGTCGCGTAGCCCCGCTCGCCGTGGACCGTCTCGGCTGCCGGGTGCACCGGGACGATCCGCTTGCCGCGGGCCTGCAGGAACGCCGCGACGTCGTACGCCGCCCGGCTCTGGTCGTGGGACAGGCCGACGACGGCCCAGGTGTCCAGGCCGAGCAGCCGCGAAACGGTGTCCATGTACGGGTCACTGCCCAGCGGACCGCTGCCTCACCCGCACCGCTGCCGCGCCGCGGTCCAGGCGCCGGCCGGCGCGGGCGCGACGGCCGCCCGAGGGCCCGGTAGGTCCAGCCGGCGGCGCGCCACTGCTCGGGGTCCAGGGCGTTGCGGCCGTCGACGATGCGCTTCTCGGCCACGACCGCCGACAGCACCGCGGGGTCCATCTCGCGGAACTCGGCCCACTCGGTCAGGTGCAGCACGACGTCAGCGCCCTTGGCGGCCTCCACGGCGGAGGCCCGGTAGCCCAGCTCGGGGTGCTTGACCCTGGCGTTGTCCATGGCCTGCGGGTCGTACAGCGTGACCGCCGCGCCCTGCTTCTGGATGGACGCCGCGACGTCGAGGGCCGGGCTGTCGCGGATGTCGTCGCTGTTGGGCTTGAACGCCGCGCCGAGCACCGCCACGCGCATGCCGCCGAAGCTGCCGCCGACGAAGTCCCGGGCGATCTCGATCATCCGGGCCCGGCGGCGCAGGTTGATCGCGTCGACCTCCTTGAGGAACGACAGGGCCTGGTCCACCCCGAGCTCGCCGGCGCGGGCCATGAACGCCCGGATGTCCTTGGGCAGGCAGCCGCCACCGAAGCCCAGGCCGGCGTTGAGGAACCGGCCACCGATGCGGGTGTCGTAGGACAGCGCCTTGCTCAGCAGCGTGACGTCGCCGCCGGTCGCCTCGCACACCTCCGCCATCGCGTTGATGAACGAGATCTTGGTGGCCAGGAACGCGTTGGCGGCGACCTTGACCAGCTGGGCGGTCGCGAAGTCGGTGACGACGACCGGCGTCGGCAGCTCGAGCACCGGGGCGAACGCGGCGCGGAGCGTGGCCTCGGCCTCGGCCGAGCGGACGCCGAACACGAGCCGGTCGGGGGTGAGGGTGTCCTCGACGGCGAAACCCTCGCGCAGGAACTCGGGGTTCCAGGCCAGCTCGACGTCGGGGCGGGTCGCGGCGATCTGCTCGGCGAGGCGCTCGGCGGTGCCGGCCGGGACGGTGCTCTTGCCGACCAGCAGGCTGCCGGGCTTGACGTGGGGGAGCAGCGAGGTGA
>JAOPWI010000182.1 GCA_025965755.1 Frankiales bacterium
GTGCAGCTCCACAGGACGTCGGGGTCGATGACCCCGCCCTCCTCGGCGGTGCCGACCAGCGGGCGTACGGCCTGGTCGTGGTTGGTGCCCTTGACGCGGGCGTAGCCGTCCTCGGGGACGTCGTGGCCGCTGTGCGTGCCGGCGTCCTGGAAGTTCGGGACGTGGTCCTCGGGAGCGGTCTTCTCGCCGAGGATGTACGGCGCCTTCGCGAACAGGTGGTCGCGCAGGTTCATGATCAGCAGCTTCGGCGACAGCGGCTTGCCGGTGTTCCACGCGGGACACTGCGACTGGCAGCGCCCGCACTCGGTGCAGGTGGCCATGTCGAGCATCGCGGTCCACTTGAAGTCCTCGACCTTGGCGACGCCGAACGTGTCGACCTCGGGGTCGGCCTCCTCCAGCTCGAGGACCTTGCCGTTGCTCATCATCGGCAGCAGCGGGCCGAGCGCGACGTGCTCGGGGTCGCGCTTGGTCAGGACGTTGAGCGGTGCGGTGAAGATGTGCAGGTGCTTGGAGTAGGTGACCAGCACGAGGAAGCCCATGATGACGGCGACCTGGCCGAGGACCATGACGTCCTCGATGCGCTCGTTCGCCGTGTGCCCCAGCGGCTCGATGAGCTTGGCCAGCAGGTTGCTGAAGAAGATGGACCCGCGGGTGTCCTGCCAGGGCGAGACACCGGTGTTGAGCTGCGCGGCGCGGATGCCGAACATGGTCAGCAGCACCAGGAAGATCAGGCCCAGGACCACCCAGGCGGCCCGCGTGTGGGAGCCGTAGAAGCGCGAGTCGCGCTGGATGCGGGCCGGGTCGTTGCGCAGGCGGAGCAGGGCGAACGTGGTGATGCCGATCAGCACGGCGAGGCCGAAGAAGTCCTCGAGGAAGCCGAACCAGCCCATCTTGCCGATCAGCGGGATGTGGAAGTCCACGTCGAACAGCGCGCCGAACGCCTCCACGACGGTGAAGCCCAGGATGATGAAGCCCCAGAACGTCAGGAAGTGGGCGATGCCCGGGACGTTCCACTTGAGCAGGCGCCGCTGGCCGAGCACCTCCACCAGCTGCGCCAGCCCGCGGCGCGGCCAGTCGTCGAGCCGGCCGGGGGAGGCCTGACCCGCCGCCACCATCCGGTAGAGGAAGTAGACGCGCCGGGCGGCGATGGCGCCGGCGACGACGGTGATCAGTAGGCCGACCACCAGGCGCACGAGCATGTGCGTTTCCACGGGTTCCTCCAGGTACAGGGCGGCGCAGGGCCGCACGCGCGCGCGAAGCGTACGCCGGGCTACCGGTCAGTAACTCCGGACGGCGGCGATGCCGCGGCCATCCTCCCCTGTGCCGCGCCGGTGCGCGCTCGCGGGTCCCCGTGACGCCGTGTGACCGGGGTCAGGAGGCGGCGCGGACGACGGCAGCGGCGCCGCGCAGCACGGCCACGGTGATCGGCGCGGCGAGCAGCAGGGCGACCACGATCGCGAGCGCCCGCACCCGCCCGTTCGGCCGGCCGGAGGAGTCCCGCATCGAGCTGAGCACCCCGCCAGCGTGGCACACCGCCTCCTGCGCGGGCGGAGACGGAAGTCCTGAGCCGGGAAGACTCAACCCGGTTTGACGGTTGCCCCAAAGGACTGCACCATGAGTGCCAGGCACTCAAGGTGCGCACTCCCCCTGCGAAGAGAGGAACCACCCGTGGCACGAGCGGTCGGCATCGACCTTGGCACCACCAACTCCGTCGTCAGCGTCCTGGAGGGCGGCGAGCCCACGGTCATCGCGAACGCCGAGGGCGCCCGCACCACCCCCTCGATCGTCGCCTTCGCCAAGAACGGCGAGGTGCTCGTCGGCGAGGTCGCCAAGCGCCAGGCGGTCACCAACGTCGAGCGCACCATCCGGTCGGTCAAGCGCCACATGGGCACCGACTGGAAGCCGAGCCTGGACGGCAAGGACTTCACCCCCCAGCAGATCAGCGCGTTCGTGCTGCAGAAGCTCAAGCGCGACGCGGAGGCCTACCTCGGCGAGCCGGTCAGCGACGCGGTCATCACCGTGCCGGCCTACTTCTCCGACGCCGAGCGCCAGGCCACCAAGGAGGCCGGTGACATCGCCGGGCTCAACGTCCTGCGCATCGTCAACGAGCCGACCGCGGCCGCCCTGGCGTACGGCCTGGACAAGGGCGAGAAGGAGCTGACCATCCTGGTCTTCGACCTCGGCGGTGGCACCTTCGACGTGTCCCTGCTCGAGATCGGCGACGGCGTCATCGAGGTCAAGGCCACCTCCGGTGACAACAAGCTCGGCGGTGACGACTGGGACGAGAAGGTCGTCAAGCACCTGGTCAAGCAGTTCGAGCTGAGCAACAACGGCATCGACCTGTCCAAGGACAAGATGGCGATGCAGCGCCTGCGCGAGGCGGCCGAGAAGGCGAAGATCGAGCTGTCGGCCAGCCAGTCGACCACGATCAACCTGCCCTACATCACCGCCAGCCCGGACGGCCCGCTGCACCTGGACGTCTCCCTGACCCGCGCGGAGTTCCAGCGGCTGACGCAGGACCTGCTCGACCGCTGCAAGGGCCCGTTCCAGCAGGCGGTCAAGGACGCCGGCATCAGCGTCGGCGCCATCGACCACGTCGTGCTCGTCGGCGGCTCGACCCGCATGCCGGCCGTGTCGGACCTGGTTCGCGAGCTCACCGGCGGCAAGGAGCCCAACAAGGGCGTCAACCCCGACGAGGTCGTCGCCATCGGCGCGGCCCTGCAGGCGGGCGTGCTCAAGGGTGAGGTCAAGGACGTTCTGCTGCTCGACGTCACCCCGCTGTCCCTGGGCATCGAGACCAAGGGCGGCATCATGACCAAGCTGATCGAGCGCAACACCACCATCCCGACCAAGCGCTCCGAGGTCTTCACGACGGCCGACGACAACCAGCCCTCCGTGCAGATCCAGGTCTTCCAGGGCGAGCGCGAGATGGCCGCCTACAACAAGAAGCTCGGCATGTTCGAGCTCACCGGGCTGCCCCCGGCGCCGCGCGGGGTGCCGCAGATCGAGGTCGTCTTCGACATCGACGCCAACGGCATCGTGCACGTGTCGGCCAAGGACCTGGGCACCGGCAAGGAGCAGCGCATGACCATCTCCGGCGGCTCCGCGCTGCCCCGGGACGAGGTGGAGCGCATGATGCGCGAGGCCGAGGAGTACGCCGAGGAGGACGCCCGCCGCAAGGACGAGGCCGAGACCCGCAACCAGGCCGAGGCGCTCGTCTTTCAGACCGAGAAGTTCCTCGGCGAGAACGGCGAGAAGCTCCCCGCCGAGGGCAAGGCCGAGGCCGAGGAGGCCCTCACCGAGCTGCGCAGCGCGCTCGGCGGGAGCGACACGGCGGCGGTCAAGGCCGCGGCCGAGAAGCTGGCCACCAAGAGCCAGGAGCTCGGCGGGGCGCTCTACGCCCAGCAGGCCACGTCCGGCGGCGAGGGTGTGGACTTCACCAAGCCCGAGGACGACGGCGTCGTGGACGCCGAGATCGTGGACGAGGGCAAGTAGCAGTGCCCGACACCGAGTTCGACCCCGAGCGGGTCGTCGTGCGCGACAAGCGCCGGCTCGACCCCGAGTCCGGTGAGCTGCGCGAGGTGCCGGGCGAGACCGCGACCGAGCCGGCGGGGCAGACCCCGCCGGCTCCGGCCGGGGACGAGACGCCCGAGCAGCTCGCCGAGGAGGAGGACAAGCTCGCGGCCGAGCTGACCGCCGACCTCCAGCGGCTGTCGGCGGAGTACGCCAACTACCGCAAGCGGGTCGAGCGCGACCGGCTGGCGATGGTGGAAGCGGCCACTGCCGGGCTGCTCGGCGGGCTGCTGCCCCTGCTCGACGACATCGAGCGGGCGCGCCAGCACGACGACCTCACCGGCGCGTTCCGCAGCGTCGGCGAGGGCCTGGAGGCCCTGACCGACAAGCTCGGCCTGCAGCGCTTCGGTGCGGTCGGCGAGCCGTTCGACCCCCAGGTCCACGAGGCGGTCATGGCGGCCGAGCCCGACCCGTCGGCCAGCGTGGCAGTGTGCGCGCAGGTGCTGCAGCCGGGCTTCCGGCTGGCCAGCGGGCGGGTTCTGCGCCCGGCCCGGGTGGCGGTCGCCGAGCCGGCGGCCCCGCCGGCGCCGTCGGTCGACACCGAGCTGTAGGGAGGAGGGACGCCCATGAGCGCTCGCGACTACGCGGAGAAGGACTACTACGCCGCCCTCGGCGTCCCGGCGGATGCGGCCGCGGTCGACATCAAGAAGGCCTACCGCAAGCTGGCCACCGAGCTGCATCCGGACAAGAACCCCGGAGACGCGGCTGCCGAGGAGCGGTTCAAGACCGTCTCCGAGGCCTATGACGTGCTCTCCGACGAGACCCGCCGCCGGGAGTACGACGACGCGCGACGGATCTTCGGTGGCGGTCGCGGCGCCGGTCCGGGCGGGTTCTCCTTCGACCTGGGAGACCTGCTCGGCGGCGCCGGAGCCAGCGGTGGCGGCGGCGGGTTCGGGGACGTGCTCGGCGGGCTGTTCGGCCAGCAGGGCCGGCGGTCCGGCGGGCGCCAGCCGCGGCGCGGCACCGACGTCGAGGCCGACGTCACCCTGTCGTTCGTCGACGCCCTGCGGGGGGCCACCGTGCCGCTGCGGCTGACCACGACCGGGGCGTGCGAGACCTGCCGCGGCAGCGGGGCGGCGCCGGGCACCAGCCCGGCGACCTGCCCGGTCTGCTCCGGTGCCGGCGTCACCAGCCGCAATCAGGGCGGTTTCGCCTTTGCCGAGCCGTGCACGGGCTGCCGCGGGACCGGCCGGATCGTGCAGACGCCGTGCCCGACCTGCGGCGGCGCGGGGCAGTCGCGCTCCGAGCGGGTGCTCAACGTGCGCATCCCCGCCGGCGTGGACGACGGCCAGCGGGTCCGGCTCGCCGGTCGCGGCTCGGCGGGCGAGCGGGGCGGGCCGGCGGGCGACCTGCTCGTCAGCGTGCACGTCACGCCGCACCCGGTCTTCGGCCGGCGCGGTGACGCGCTGACGCTGACCGTGCCGGTCACCTATCCGGAGGCCGCGCTCGGCGCCCAGGTGCAGGTGCCCACGCTCGACGGTCCGGTGACGCTCAAGGTCCCGGCCGGCACGACCACGGGGCGCACGTTCCGGGTGCGCGGTCGGGGAGTGCCCAGAAAGGACGGGACCGCCGGTGACCTGCTCGTCACCGTCGAGGTGGCTGTCCCGCAGCGCATGTCGGCCGAGTCGCGGGAGGCCCTCGAGCGCTACGCGTCCATGACGCAGGACGACCCGCGGGCCCACCTGAAGGAGGTGCAGCTGTGAACGACGACAGCCCGGTCTTCGTCATCTCGGTCGCCGCCGAGCTGGCCGGCATGCATCCGCAGACCCTGCGCCAGTACGACCGGATCGGCCTGGTGACCCCGGGCCGCTCCGGCGGCGGGGGGCGGCGCTACTCGGCCCGCGACGTCGCCCGGCTGCGCGAGGTGCAGCGCCTGTCCCAGGAGGAGGGCGTCAACCTCGCCGGCATCAAGCGGGTCATCGAGCTGGAGAACCAGGTCGAGGCGCTGCGCAGCCGGCTGGCGGAGGTCGACGCCGAGCTCCAGGAGGCGCAGGCCGCCCTGCTGACCGCCCACGACACGGCGGTGGCCAGCCTGCGCCGCGACCTCGTTCCGCTCAGCCAGGGTGCCCTCGTGGTCTGGCGGCCGCCGGCCCGCTGACGCCGCTCCGGCCTCCCCACCGCCTACTTGAGCGGAACAGACTCAAGTATTCTGGCGTTGCACGGAGCAGACCCGATTCCCCTCGTACCACCAGAGGAGCTCCATGGACGCCGACCGTCTCACCACCAAGAGCCAGGAGGCCGTGTCCACGGCCGTCCGCCGGGCCGCCACCGAGGGCCACCCCGAGGTCGCGCCGGTCCACCTGCTGCTCGCGCTGCTCGACCAGAGCGACGGCATCGCCGGGCCGCTGCTGACCGCCGTCGGCGCCGAGCCGGCCTCGGTGCGCAGCCGCGCCGAGGGGCTGATGGCAGCGCTGCCCAAGGCGCAGGGCAGCACCGTCGCGGCGCCGCAGCTGAGCCGCGCCCTGATGGCCGTCATGAGCGTCGCCCAGCACAAGGCGACCGAGGTGGGCGACGAGTACGTCTCGACCGAACACCTGCTGGTCGGCCTGGCCGACAGCGGCGGCGATGTCGCCGAGCTGCTCAAGGGCGAGCGCGCGCTGCCCAAGCAGCTCATGGACGCCTTCGCCAAGGTCCGGGGCGCCGCCCGCCGCGTCACGACGCAGGACCCGGAGTCGACCTACAAGGCGCTGGAGAAGTACGGCGTCGACCTCACCGACCGGGCCCGCCGCGGCCAGCTCGACCCGGTCATCGGCCGGGACACCGAGATCCGCCGCGTGGTGCAGGTGCTCAGCCGCCGCACCAAGAACAACCCCGTCCTCATCGGCGAGCCGGGCGTCGGCAAGACCGCCGTCGTCGAGGGGCTGGCCCAGCGGGTGGTCGACGGCGACGTGCCGGAGAGCCTGCGGGGCAAGCGGATCGTCTCGCTGGACATGGCCGCGATGGTGGCCGGCGCGCAGTACCGCGGGCAGTTCGAAGAGCGGCTCAAGGCCGTGCTGCAGGAGATCACCGAGTCCGACGGCGAGGTCATCACCTTCGTCGACGAGCTGCACACGGTGGTCGGAGCCGGCAAGGCCGAGGGCTCGATGGACGCCGGCAACATGCTCAAGCCGATGCTCGCCCGCGGCGAGCTGCGCATGGTCGGGGCCACGACCCTGGACGAGTACCGCCAGTACGTCGAGAAGGACCCGGCGCTGGAGCGCCGCTTCCAGCAGGTGCTGGTGGGCGAGCCGTCCGTCGAGGACAGCATCGCCATCCTGCGCGGGCTGAAGGGCCGCTACGAGGCCCACCACAAGGTCGAGATCAGCGACGCCGCGCTGGTCGCCGCGGCCGCCCTGTCCGACCGCTACATCACCAGCCGCTTCCTGCCCGACAAGGCCATCGACCTGGTCGACGAGGCCGCCTCGCGGCTGCGCATGGAGATCGACAGCCGGCCGGTCGAGATCGACGAGCTGCAGCGCGCGGTCGACCGCATGCGCATGGAGGAGCTCGCGCTGGAGCGGGAGACCGACGAGGCGTCGCAGCAGCGGCTCGCCGAGCTGCGCCGCGAGATGGCCGACCGGTCGAGCGAGCTGGCCGCCCTCTACGCCCGCTGGGAGAGCGAGAAGTCCGGCCTCAACCGGGTCGGCGAGCTCAAGGAGCGGCTGTCCGTGCTGACCACCGAGCAGGAGCGCGCGCAGCGCGACGGTGACCTCGAGACGGCGTCGCGCCTGCAGTACGCCGAGATTCCGGCGGTGCAGAAGGAGCTGGCCGAGGCGTCGGCCGTGGCGGAGACCCGCGAGGCGATGGTCAAGGAGCACGTCGGCCCGGACGACGTGGCCGAGGTCGTCAGCGCCTGGACCGGCATTCCGGCGGGCCGGATGCTCGAGGGCGAGACCGCCAAGCTGCTGCGCATGGAGCAGGAGCTGGGCCGGCGCCTGGTGGGGCAGACCGACGCCGTGCGCGCGGTGTCCGACGCGGTGCGCCGTGCCCGCGCCGGCATCTCCGACCCCGACCGGCCGACCGGCTCGTTCCTGTTCCTCGGCCCCACCGGCGTCGGCAAGACCGAGCTGGCCAAGGCGCTCGCGGAGTTCCTGTTCGACGACGAGCGGGCTCTCACCCGCATCGACATGAGCGAGTACGGCGAGAAGCACTCGGTGGCGCGGCTGGTCGGCGCGCCCCCCGGCTACGTCGGCTACGACCAGGGCGGCCAGCTCACCGAGGCGGTGCGCCGCCGGCCGTACGCTGTGGTGCTGCTCGACGAGGTCGAGAAGGCGCACCCGGACGTGTTCGACGTGCTGCTGCAGGTGCTGGACGACGGCCGGCTGACCGACGGGCAGGGCCGCACGGTCGACTTCCGCAACACCATCCTGGTGCTGACGAGCAACCTGGGCAGCCAGTACGTCAGCGATCCGCTGCTGGACCCGGAGCAGCGCCGCGACAAGGTGTTGGAGGTGGTGCAGCGCTCGTTCAAGCCGGAGTTCCTCAACCGGCTCGACGAGGTGGTCGTCTTCGACGCGCTGGGCACCGACGAGCTGGCCCGCATCGTCGACCTGCAGCTGGCGCTGCTGGCCAAGCGCCTGCGCGACCGGCGGCTCGAGCTCGAGGTGACCGAGGCGGCGCGCGAGTGGCTGACGCTCACCGGCTACGACCCGGTGTACGGCGCGCGGCCGCTGCGCCGGCTGGTGCAGAAGGCGGTCGGCGACGCGCTGGCCCGCTCGCTGCTCGGCGGCGACATCCGGGACGGCGACGCCGTGGTGGTCGACCGCAACGACGCCGGCGACGGGCTGACCGTCGGGCCGGTCGTGCGCGCCGAGGCCTAGCCCGTCAGGGAGCCGGCAGGACGAGCACCGCAAGGGGCTCGTCCTGCTGGCCCTCCTGCGCGCGGGCCGGCACGACGACGGTGACCGGCTCGTCCTCGGGCGCGAGTGCGGCGCTCACGGCGCGACCAGGGCGGGCCGGGCGTCGCGCCAGAAGGGCACGGCCGCCTCGTACGCCAGGCCCAGCCCGAGCAGCACGTCCTCGGTGAACGGCGGGCCGCCGAGCATCAGCCCGACCGGCAGGCCGGAGGGGTCCAGCCCGGCGGGCACGGTGATGGACGGGAAGCCGTTCGTCGACCAGGTCGTGATGTTGCGCAGGGACACCTGCTCGCCGACCTCGTCGTTGGAGGTGCCGCGCGCACCGGGCGGCGCGATCGCGGTCGGGCAGACCACCGCGTCCAGCTGCAGATCGGCGAACACCGCGGACCAGGCCCGCACGGAGCGGCCGCGCATCCGCTGGGCGTCCAGGTAGGCCGTGGCGGGCAGGCTCGCGCCCAGGTCGAGGAAGGCACGCACCTGGGCGGACACGGTGCCCGGCGGCAGGGTGGCGTGGTAGCTGGCCGACTCGGCCAGCAGCACGGTCAGCGGCGCCTCGTCCCACTCCGCGTTGCCCTCGGGCACCGGCACGTCGACCAGGGTGGCGCCCAGCTCCCGCAGGGTGTCCAGCGCTGCCCGGCAGACCGCCTCCACGCCGGGGTCGAGGTCGTCCCAGTAGAACGACGTCGGCACGCCGAGCCGCCGGCCCCGCAGGTCCGGAGCGGCCTCCAGCGGATAGTCCGGCACCGGCACGTCGGCGGTGGACGGGTCGCGCGGGTCCCGGCCGGCGATCACCCGCGTGGCGTACGCGATGTCGCCCAGCCGCCGGGCCATCACGCCGGTCGTGTCCAGCGACCACGACAGCGCGATCACCCCGGCCCGGCTGCTGCGTCCGTAGGTCGGGCGCATCGACGCCGTGCCGCAGACACTGGCGGGCAGCCGCAGCGAGCCGATGGTGTCGCTGCCGGTGGCCAGCGGCAGCATCCGCGCGGCCAGCGCCGCGGCCGAGCCACCGGACGAGCCGCCCGGCGTTCGCGTCAGGTCCCACGGGTTGCCGGTCGGCGGGGTCGAGGTGCCGTAGGCGAACTCGTGCGTCGTGAGCTTGCCCAGCAGCACGCAGCCGGCGTCGCGCAGCCGCGTCCACACCGTGGCGTCGGTGGTCGGGACGTGGTGCTCCAGCGGCCCGCCCGGACCGCTCCCGGCGGCCGTGCGCACCCCCGCGGTCTCGTAGAGGTCCTTGAGCCCGAGCGGCACGCCGGCCAGCGGGCCGAGCGCGTCGCCCCGGCTGCGGGCCTGGTCGACCGCGGCGGCGGTGCTCAGCGCGGCCTCGTCCGTGCGGGTGACGAACGCCCGCACCTGCGGTTCCAGCGCGTCGATGCGCGCCAGACAGGCCTGCACGACCTCGCGCGAGGACAGCTCGCGCGACGCCAGCAGGGGGAGCAGCTCGAGCACGGTCAGGTCTGCGGGGTCCGTCACGGGCGCACCGTAACCCGTACGCGCCGGAACCCGGACGCACGGCGGCCCGGCCCCCCTGCGGGGACCGGGCCGGTGGTCGTGCGGTGCTGTCAGCCGATGACCGCCATGATGCGGTCCGCGTCGGCGATCCACTTCTTGGCCTGGGCCGCGGTGACGCCCTTGCCGGACTGCGCCTTCAGATGAGCCTGGAAGCCCCGCAGGACGGCCTTGGTCAGCGCCGGCCTGGCCGTCAGCGCGGCGCGGACCTGGGCCTGCAGGCTCTTGCCGGGCCCCTTGCCGGTGACCTCGCCGGCGAGCACGAGCAGCTGCTCGGCGGCCGAGCGCACGTGCACGGTGAAGGTGACCGGGTCAGCGCCCGGGGCGGCGCAGGTGACCGCGGTCCTGCCGATGGGGAACGTCGTGCCCGCAGCCCTGCTGCAGCCGACCGGAACCGCCCGTCCGGCTGCCGCGGCGGAGACCGTGAAGCTGACCTTGGTTCCGGCCGGGCTGGTGGCGTCCACGACGACCGGGCCGGTCGGAGCGGTCAGCACCGGCGCCGCGGGCCGCGCGGTGACCGTGAGGGTTCCCTGGACGTAGGTCACGGCGTAGTTCGGGCCGGTGACGCCCTCGCAGGTGATGGCGTAGGTGCCGGCCGGGCTGGCGGTCGTCGCGGGCGTGGAGCAGCTGGCCGCCGTCGCGAGGTCGGCGACGGTGTCACCGGCGGTCAGGCCGCTGTAGGTCGCGGTGAACTCCGGGTTGGCCGACCACTCGGGGCGGGTGGCGTCCGGTGCGGTCACGGTCAGCGACGCCGGCGTGACGGTGAGGACGCCACCGGCGTAGGTGACCGCGTAGTTGGGGTCCAGCACGCCGCTGCAGGTGACGTCGTACGGGCCGACCGGGCTGCCGGCAGTGGCGGCCGTGGTGCAGACCGCGCCGAGGTCGGCGGCGACGTCACCGGCGACCAGACCTGCGTAGTCGGCGGTGAGCACCGGGTTCTCGTCGCCGTAGGCCTTCTTGGCCTGGGGGCCGGAGACGACCAGGGCGGCCGGCGTGACGGTCAGCGTCCCGGAGGTGCGCTCCACGAGGTAGTTCGGCGACTCGCCGCCGGTGCAGACCGTCGGGTGGATCCCCGCCGGGGCGTCGACGGCGGCCGTGGTGGCGCAGGCGATGGCGGCCAGGTCGGCGTGCGTGTCGCCGGCGACCAGGCCGGTGACCGTGGCCGTCAGCGCCGGGTCCTTCCCGCCGTAGGGGCGCTCCGCGTCCGGCGCCGCCACGACCAGCTTCGCCGGCGTGACCGTGAGGGTGCCCGCGAGGTGGCGCACCTCGTAGTCGCTGCTGGACGCGCCGTCGCAGGTGATCGGGTAGGTCGCCACGGGGCTGTTGCTCGTGGCGCTCGTCGCGCAGACGGCCGGGGTGGTCAGGCTGGCGACCGTGTCCCCGGCCACGAAGCCGTCGTAGACCGGGGTGAAGGTCGGGTCGGCCGCGCCGTACGTGCGGCCGGTGTCCTGGGTGGCGACGGTCAGCGGCGCCTTCTTGACGGTGAGCAGCCCGTTCACGACCTTCACCACGTAGTCGGCGTGCGGTGCCGCGGTGCAGGTCGTGGCGTAGTCGCCGACGTGGGAGGCCGACGTCGCGGCGGTGGTGCACTCCAGGCCGGCGAGCCGGTCCTCGCCGACCAGGCCCTGAACGGCCGGCTCGAGGCCGGGGTTGGCCGCGCCGTAGACGCGGCTGACGCTCGGCGCGGTCACGACCACGTCGGCCTGGGTCACGCTGAGCGTGCCCCGGACCTCGGTGATCGTGTAGTTGCTGCTGGTCGCGCCGGTGCAGACGACGGCGTAGTCGGCGGTGCGGCTGGACGCCGTGGCGTCCGTGCTGCAGACGGCCTGGGTGGTCAGGTGCGCCGCGGTCTCGCCGGCGACGAAGCCCTCGTAGGACGGCACGAGCGGGGGGTTGTTCAGCCCGTACGTGCGGCTGTGCGACGGCGCCCGCACCAGGAGTGCGGCCGGGCTGACGGTCAGGCTGCCGGCCACGTAGGTGACCGCGTAGTGGGCGTTGCTGACGCCGGTGCAGGTGACGGCGTGCGTGCCGGCGTGCGCGCCCGCCGCGGTGCAGGACAGGGCGCCGAGGTCGGCGACGGTGTCCCCGGCGACCAGGCCGGAGATGCCCGGGAGCAGCGCGCCGGTGGGCTCGCCGTAGACCGCGGTGTACGCCGATGCGGTGACGGTGAGCGGCGCGGGGGCCACCTGGTAGCCGCAGGCGACAGTCGTCGTCCGGCCGGCGACGTCGCTCGCGGTCAGCTCGACGGTGTGCCGGCCGGGGAGGACGAGGGTGCTCGGCACGCGCGAGACGTGCGCCGCCGTCGCGCCGGAGGCGCCGTCGGAGACCGTGGCGACGAGGGAGGCGGCGTCGCTGCCGTAGGTCAGGGTCGGCTCAGCCGGGCAGGTGATGACCGGATCGGCCAGGTCGACGCGCACCGAGGCCGGTGCGGTGCTGCGGCTGTTGCCCGCGACGTCGGCAGCCGTGCCGGCCGCGGTCTGCGCAGCCGCGCCCTCGCCGAAGGTCCTGGTGCGGATGGTGTTGCCGTCCGTGCCGCAGGCCGCGAGGCCCGAGCCCGGCACGGCGTCGGCGCAGTCGACGCTGAGGGTGGGGGCGCTGACGTACCAGCCGTCCTTGCCGTCCGGGGTGGCCGGCGACAGCGTGCCGACGACCGTCGGCGCCTGAGTGTCCCGCTTGAGGGTGACGGACTCGGTGGTCACGCCACCGCCGCTGACGGCGGTGCAGCTGAACGTGACGCCGGTTGCGGTGGTGTCGGCGGGCACGGTGCTGGTCTCGCAGCCGCTGCGGTCCAGGACCGGCGACTGGGCGTCGGACGCGGTCCAGGTCACCGTCGGCGCGCCGGTGTGCCAGCCGTCCCGGCCGGCCTGACCGGTGACGGCCGCGGTGACGGTGGGGGCGGTCGCGTCCGGCGGCGTGACGTCCACGCGGAACTGGCTGCCGCTGCCGGCGGGCGAGCCCAGGCTGACGCTGCGGAAGTCGGCGCCTTCGGTGTGCGAGACCGCCAGGACGGGGCGCGGTGTCACGTCGACGTCGTTGTCGGCGTACGCCACGTGCAACGTCGGGCTGCCCTCGTCGACGACGACCTGGTAGGTCGCGGTGTTGGCCCGGGCGCCGATGGGCGCGATCTGGTGGAACTGGGCGACGAAGCGCCGGCTCCCGACCTCACCGGTGCTGGACCAGTAGATGGCCCCGTTCCACAGCCCCCAGTCGCCGTCGACCGGCAGGATCCGCGTGCTGCGGGTCCCCGTCTTGACCACGGCGAAGCCGTCCGCGCCCATCTGCACCTGCGCGCCCGTCTGGGCGGTGGTGCCCGAGGCGGTGTGCGACGTCAGGGCGAACCCCAGGTTGACGGTCGCGGCACCGTCGTCGATGTCGGCCAGGGCGAGCCTGGTGCCGGTGCCGCTGATGTCGGTGAAGGCGTACGCCTCGGGAGCCAGCACGACGCCGTTGGACGCGACCCGGCCGGGAGCGGGATCGGCCAGCGCGGGGGTGGCCAGCCCGGGCAGCAGCGACGCGCCGATGCCGACCAGGGCGACGAGCCCGGCGGCGACGCGACCGCGGGACCGCGGAGGCGGGGTGGAGGAGGTGGACACAGAGTCTCCTGGGGAGGGGGGAGTTGGGGCTTGCACAGGTCCTCGACCACGGACAGGGCGCTGCCGCACACCCGAACGGAGCAACCTGCGCCCGCGGTGCGCCGGCTCCGGCGCTCCCGCACAGCCGAAAGGCCCGGCCCCTCCGAGGAGGGACCGGGCCTTTCGGTGCGTGACCGGAGCGGTCAGCTGGTCGGGAAGGGGACCGCGACGGTCTTGGCGGCCTTCCAGGTGTACTTCACCGGAGCGGTGACGGTGCCCGCGGCCGTCGTGATGACGATGCTCTCGCTGGCGCCCTCGGTGCCCTTGCCGATGGTCAGCACCACGCTGGTGCTGCCCGGCGTGGTGATCTTGACGCCGGCCTTGCCGATCTTGATCTTGGCCTTGTCCAGGTGCGTGCCGGTGATCGTGACCGTGTTGGTCGCCGAGCCCGGCAGGCCCACCGTGTCGCTCAGCTTCGCGACGGTCGGCAGCGCGTCGTACTGGAACTTCAGACCCTTGACCGTGGTGCCCGTGCCGTTGGTGGCCGTGATCGCCACGATGGAGGTGACCAGGGTCTTCGGGTCGAGGACGTCGTCCCGGCTCATCGGCGGAACGATGGCGCGGACGGCCGTGTCGGACAGGACGACGAAGTTGGCCTCGGCCTTGCCGAACCGCAGGCTCTTCAGGCCGCTGAAGCCGGAGCCGGTGGCGATGACGACGGTGCCGGTCGACGACACGTCGGTGCCGACGGTGCCGGTGGCCGCGCTGGCGCGGCTGACGGTCTTGGCGCCCTTGGTGCCGTACTCGGAGGCGACGAACAGCTTGCCCATGATCGGGGCGGCGCCCCAGGCGGCGGCCTTGGTGCCGATGCCGGCGGGGGAGACCACCGAGACGTCGTACGAGCCGCCCTTGAGCGACGGCGCCTTGACGACGACCTTGGTGGCCGTGGCGGCCGCCTTCTTGGTGTCCACCTTGACCAGCGTGTCGCCGAACAGGACCGCGGTCGCGCCGAGCAGCTGGGCGCCGGTGATCTCGACGGTCTTGGCGACGGTCTTGACCTCGGTCACCACCGGGCCGGCGGTGTAGGTGTAGTCGTCCGCGGCGGTGGACAGGCCGCCGCCCTTGGTGGCGGAGACGTTGACCTTGTAGGCGGCGGTGTCGGCGGGGTCCGCGACGGCCGGCGGGGTGACGTAGGCCAGCGTGGCGCTCTCGACGACGGCGTGCGTGGCCTTGACGTTGCCGAAGAAGAAGTTCGTGACCTTGTCGAGGTCGGTGCCGACGACGCGGACGGCGGAGGTGCCGCCGGAGAGCGGGCCGCTCGCGGCCGCGTCGCCGACGGCCGCGGTCACCGTGGTGATGGCGGGATCTGCGGCGGAGGCGGCCGTGAGGCCGGCACTGACGAGCCCGAGAGTGGAAACGAGCGCGGTACCGACGATGATGCGGCGGCGGATGTCGCCAACAGTCTTCCGTGACATGGGAGATCGCCTTCCTTGACGTGGTGTGCGGTGGGGTGGTGATGAGGCCCCCGCTGTCAGGGAGCGCCTTCAGGGGACTTCTTCGGTGCGAACTGCCCGCCGCTGACTCACGAACGGGTGAACCCACCCCTGAATGGCCCGAGTGGCTATGTCTGGGCCTCAAAGGGACTAGCTCGAACGGGTGACGGTTGGGCCGTACGGCGCAGTGGCAGGGTCCGGTCCATGACGACAGCGCTGATCACGGGGGCCACGGCGGGGATCGGCGCGGCCTTCGCGGAGGCGCTGGCGGCCCGCGGGGCCGACCTGGTGCTCGTCGCCCGCACCGCCGGGCGGCTCGAGGACCAGGCCCGGCGGCTGCGGGAGCGCTACGGCGTCGACGTGGAGGTGCTGCCGGCCGACCTGGCCTCCGACGGCGGCTGCGCCCGCGTCGAGTGGCGGCTGGGTGAGGGCGTCGACCTGCTGGTCAACAACGCCGGCCTGGGCAACCCCGGCGCCTTCCACGAGCTCAGCCGGGAGTCCGAGGAGCACCTGCTGCGCCTCAACGTCCGGGCGGTGCTGCGGCTGACGCACGCCGCCCTGCCCTCCATGGTCGAGCGCGGCCGCGGGGCGGTCATCAACGTCAGCAGCGTCGCCGGCTTCGCCCCGGGCGCCCGCTCGGCGAGCTACAGCGCGAGCAAGGCCTGGGTCACCACCTTCACCGAGTCGCTGCACCTGCAGTACGCCGGGCAGGGCGTACGCCTGCTGGCGCTGTGCCCCGGGTTCACGCGCACCGAGTTCCACGCCCGGGCGGACCTGGACGTCAGCGGAGTCCCCGGGCCGCTCTGGCTGGACGCCCGCCGGGTGGCCCGGGCCGCGCTCGACGACCTGGACAGGGGCAGGGCGCTGTCCGTGCCCGGCGGGGTCTACCAGGCCGCCGTCGTGCTGAGCCGGGTCATGCCCACGTCGCTGCGCCGCGCCGTCGTGACCCGGCTGCAGTCGCGGCTGCCCGGGCGCGGCTGAGAGCGCCCCCGCGC